>JBDKFN010000026.1:0-23922 GCA_039798705.1 Bacteroidota bacterium | reverse complement strand
ATTTTACTAACTATTAATATAAAGTAAATAAAAGTATTTAATTTGAAACTTCCAAAAACTAAGCTTCCTTTTCTTGTTCAGCTAATAATTGCTTTTGGTATAATTCAAAATAGGGGCCTTTATTGGCTAAAAGCTGAGAATGGTTACCCATTTCAACCATTTTACCATTGGCTAAATAAATTATGATATCTGCGTGTTTAATAGTAGATACACGATGGCTAACTAAAATATTTGTAGATGACTTTCTGTTTTTAGCAAGGTTGTTTAAGATAAGTTCTTCTGTTTGCGTATCAACAGCAGATAATGCATCGTCAAAAATCAACACTTCTGGTGTTTTTATTAAAGCCCTAGCAATAGAAACCCTTTGTTTTTGACCGCCAGATAATGTGATTCCTCTTTCACCTAGCATGGTTTTAAAGCCATCGGGAAAAGAATTGATTGCGTCGTAAACGCCAGCCATTTTAGCTGCATTTTCAATTTCAACAATTTCGCAGTGGTCTTTTCCAAAAGTGATGTTATTTTGAATGCTATCTGAAAATAAAAAAACTTCCTGGGGAACAATGCCTAATTGGTTCCTCCAATCATTTAAATTTAAATTCTTAATATCTTGATTATCAATAATTATACTACCTTCACTTACATCATACATTCTGCTAATTAATTGCGTTAATGTTGATTTTCCAGACCCAGTTTTACCAACAATTGCTAATGTTTGTCCCTTGTTTAATTTGAAACTCAATTGGTCAATTGCTGTAATATGCGTGTCAGGATAAGTAAAAGTTACATTCTTAAATTCAATGTAACTTTCAAATTGAAAGCTATTGGTATTTGGATTGCTAATTTCTGGAACTATCGATAAAAACTCATTGATTCTTTTTTGAGATGCAGCAGCTCTTTGAACCAAAGAAGTTACCCAGCCTACAGAGGCGACAGGCCAAGTGAGGATGTTTACATAAACAATGAATTCCGCTATATTTCCAGCTGTTATACTTCCGTTTATCACTTCTTTACCTCCGAAATAAACGGTTAATAAGGTGCTAATGCCAATTAAACCTAAAATAGTAGGAAAGAAAATAGATTGAATTTTAACCAATTCCATCGACTTTTCTTTATAAACTTCGCTGTCTGTCGCAAATCGATTAGCCAATTGCTTTTCACGACCAAATGCCTTGATAATACGAATGCCTGAAAATGTTTCTTGAACAGTGGTTGTTAAAATTGAAAGTTGGGTTTGAATTTGTTCACTTTTGATGTTTATGGTATTTTGAACATAATAAATAGCCACAAAAAGTAACGGTAAAGGCAATAAAGCATACAATGTTAACATCGGATTCACACTAATCATTGTACTAATTACCAATACAAAAAGTACAATCAAATTCAGCGTATACATGATCGCAGGGCCAATATACATCCTAACCCTAGATACATCTTCAGAAACGCGATTCATTAAATCACCTGTATTATTTTGACGATAAAAGGAAAGCGTTAATTTTTGATATTGTTTGTAAATGACATTCTTTAAGTCGTATTCAATTAACCTTGAAACCACAATGATAGTTTGTCTCATGAAAAACATAAAAACACCTTTAATAATTGCAATTAGCACAATTAAGCAGCCAAATAGCCATACTATATGAAATATGATGTTCTTTAATATTACTTGATTGTTAAAGTTTTGTGTCAATTGATAATTGGTCAAATTGTCTTTGACAAGGTCGAAAGCTAAACGTATAATTTGCGCTGGAAATACACCAAACCAATTCGATAAGGCAATGAATATACAGCCTAAAAGCATTCTATATTTATATTTTGCTAAATATGGATTGAGTGAAAATAATTCTTTCATTTTCTCAAAAGTACAATTGTTTTTTATATCTCGATAGCCTATTAAACATTGCTTTTGTAATTGCCTTATTTACATTAGCTGAATTCAAAAAAATACCATACTTTTGCCTCCATTAAGGTCAAAAACCCATTTTATTCATTTAAAATAAAACCCATGTCTGATCATTTAGGAGAAAACGCTGTTTTCAATAAACTTGCAGAGCAAGAACATCAAAAAGTTGTTTATTGTTATGATAAAGCAACTGGTTTAAAAGCCATCATTGCTATTCATGATACTACTTTAGGTCCAGCTTTAGGTGGAACTAGAATGTGGAATTATAAAACAGAAGGTGAAGCGCTAAATGATGTTTTAAGGTTATCTAGAGGGATGACTTATAAAGCAGCAATAACTGGTTTAAATTTAGGTGGAGGTAAAGCGGTTATCATTGGTGATGCAAACAGAGATAAATCTGAAGCAATGATGCGCCGTTATGGTAAATGTGTAGAAAATTTAAATGGAGAATACATTACAGCAGAAGACGTTGGAACAAGTCCAAAAGATATGGAATATATCAAAATGGAAACCAACCACGTTTCTGGAATTCCTGAATCTTTAGGTGGTTTAGGTGATCCTTCGCCTGTTACTGCATTTGGTGTGTATATGGGTATGAAAGCATCTGCTCAACATTTATGGGGTAACGATAGTTTATCTGGTAAAGTGATCGGTGTTCAAGGAATAGGTAATGTTGGTGAAAACTTAGTGAAACATTTAAGAGCTGAAAACGCTAAAGTTTACATTACAGATATCAACGAAGAGCGTTTAGCAATGGTTGCCAAAAAGTATGGAGCCGATGTAATTGCGGGTAATCAATTTTATGATTTGGACATTGATATTTATGCTCCATGTGCATTAGGTGCAACGGTGAATAATGAAACTTTAGCTAAATTAAAATGTGCAATTATAGCTGGTGCAGCAAATAACCAATTGGCCGATGAAAATATTCATGGTAAATTGGTGATGGATAAAGGAATTATTTATGCACCTGATTTCTTGATCAATGCTGGTGGATTAATTCATGTCTACTCTGAATTGCAAGGCCATAGCGCTAAACGTGCCATGGAAAAAACGGAACATATTTACAATGTTACTTTAGAAATATTGAAAAAATCTAGGGAGGAAAATATTCCAACTTATGAAGCAGCAAATAAAATTGCTGAAAAGAGAATTGCCGATATTCGCAGAATTAAGGCTTCTTACTAATATAATTATCGCACAGTTTTTGTGTAAAATCGTTCTTTATACCAATTTATGTTAAATCGTCGTCATTTAAGAATTAAGGGTTTTCAAGCATTATATGCTTACCAACAAGCAGAAAACAGAGATGTTAAAGCTTCTGAAAAACAATTGCTACAAGCGGTTCATGTTGTACATGATGCCTATATTTATTTATTGCAATTGTCTTTAGAACTAGCATTGTTTGAAGAAACTGCTGTTGCAGAAAAAAGCAATAAACACTTACCAACGGCAGAAGATTTAAGCTCTTCAGCGGTTTTGATGAAAAATAAATTCATTGCGCAGCTTGAAAAAGACCTTGCTTTTCAAAAGCTAGTAAAAGCGTATAAAGTAAATTGGAATGGGGAAGAAGTGTTGTTTAGAGAAATCTTAACACAGTTAAAATCGGATGAGCCTTACTTGGCTTACGCTAAAATTGAGACTCCTACGCTTAAGGAAGATCAAGATTTTATGCAATTTTTATTCAAAAAAGTACTTTTCAAATTTCCTTTATTAGAACAACATTTAGAAGAGAAATATTTAAATTGGCCAGTAGATGCGGAAACCATTGAAAGCATGATTTTAAAAACCATTAAAGCTTTTAAATTACAATCAGAATTAGATTTATTACCCATTACAGCCAATTGGGACGAAGACAGGGTATTTATCACTGATTTATTTAATCATACGATTAAAAATGAAAATGAATACAATGAATTAATTGCCAATAAAACGCAAAATTGGGATGTGGAAAGGATTGCCTTAGTTGATACTATTTTAATGAAAATGGCCATTACAGAATTTGTTCATTTTCAATCTATACCAACCAAAGTTACGATGAATGAATACATCGATATTTCTAAGGAATTTAGTACGCCAAAGAGCAAAGGATTTATCAATGGTATTTTAGATAAAATTCTAATTGAATTGAAAGAAAAACATCAAATTAATAAATCGGGTAGAGGTTTAGTAGATTAACATATGAAAAAGTACATATTATATGGTTTGATTTTAGGTGTAATTGCTTGTGGTAAAAAAGCACCATCAAGTAGCTTAAATGCAGCATCAATAGACATTCCAATGACTGCAGATGGTAAAGTTGATACCCTAAAATTACCTAAATTTACTTTCCAAAATGATACATATGATTTTGGGAAAATAACTCAAGGTGAAAAAGTATCTTATGCTTTTAATTTCAAAAATACGGGTTATGTACCTTTAATTATTTCTTCGGCATCTGCTAGTTGTGGTTGTACTGTACCTACTTTCCCTGAAGAACCAATTGCTCCAGGTGCGGAAGCAACTATTTCTGTTGTATTTAATAGTGAAAACAAAATGGGTTTACAAACAAAAACAATTACAATTGTTGCAAATACAGTACCCAATACCAAGGTCTTGTACCTAAGAGGAGAAGTTTTAGAAGCAAAATAAATTTAAATTATATATGATGAACTTAATGAATGTACTATTGATGGCCCCACCTGCACAAGGAGCTAATCAAAATCCTGTAATGCAATTTTTACCTTTAATCTTAATTGGTATTGTTTTTTATTTTTTCATGATTCGTCCACAAACGAAAAAAATGAAGGATCAAAGAAACTTTATTGAAGGAATTAAAAAAGGAGATAAAGTTGTTACTATTGGTGGAATACACGGTAAAATTGCCGAAATCAATGACGATACGTATATGCTTGAAATTGAAAATGGAGTGAAAATGAAAATCGATAAGGTTTCGGTTTCGTTAGAAGCTTCAAAAAAATTAAACAGCTAAAATATTTTTACATCAGAAATATCAACCCCAAAAAGGTTGATATTTTTGTTTTATAGCCTGTACTAACAAACAATGAAGAAGTTTATCATTGCTTTTATTCAGTATTACAAAGAAGTGTCTCGTCGAAGAATACGACGCAGATTAGGCCTATTTTTGTTTTGTGTTTTGGTTGCATTTGTGTTCTGGATACTAACGGTATTAGGAAAAAACAGGCATTTTGAAATTCAAGTTCCCATCGTATTTATCAATGTACCTTTCGATCAAGCATTGCTTGTAGATCATAACAGACAAGTTTCATTTACAGTAGAAGGTTCCGGCTGGTTTTTTCTGAAAAGTAAAATTCAAAATTTGAGTGATACTTTGGTAATTGATTTGAATGAATATGAACACAGTAGAGAAATAGATTTAATCAAAAAAATCAATAATATTGATAAGATTTCTTTAGAAAAACTTAACATAGTAGATATCTCTCCAGCTAAATTGAAATTTAGTTTTGAGAAAAAGAACACAAAGAAAGTACCCGTAAAATTCAATGGGAATATCAAATTTGCAAAACAATTTGGTTTAAAAAGTAAAATAAGCATTAGCCCTGATAGTATAATTATTTCTGGTCCACAGGAAGACATTAGCCGTATTAATTCTTGGGAAATTAGTCCTATAAACATAGCAGAGCTTACAGATGACCAATTATTAGATATAAATTTAAAACCAGCAATAAACAATAATGTACTTTTGTCAAATCAATCGGTTAGTGTATTTATTCCAGTAGAAAAATACACCACTAAGCGATTAAATGTACCCATACATATTAAGGCAATCGTTCCTTTTGCAAAAATCAATATTTATCCTGAACAAGCAGAAATAACCTTTCTGGTTGGAATTTCAAAATACAAGTCAATCAATGAAAACTCATTTAGGGTTATCGCTATTAAAGAGAAAAACTTAATGAATAAATTGAAATTAAGTATGGAGAAAACACATGATGGTATTCAAGATTTAAAACTCACACCACATTTAGTTGATTATTTAATTTTTTATAAATAATGATAAAAGTTGGAATTACAGGTGGTATAGGCACAGGTAAAACTGTTGTTTGTAAGGTATTTGAAAGCCTAGGTATAAAAACCTACAATGCAGATATCCGCGCAAAACAATTGGTTTTAGATCATCCACAATTAAAACAAGCAATCATCGATCATTTTGGTTCAGCCGCATACCTGGCAAATGGTCAATATAATCGTAGCTATATTGCTCAAATTGTTTTTAATGATTCCCAAAAACTAGCACAATTAAATGAGTTAATTCATCCAGTGGTTTTTCAAGATTTTGAAGATTGGTGTAAAACCAATCAGGATGAACCATATGTAATCAAAGAAGCAGCTTTAATGATAGAATCTGGAAGTCATTTAAAGAATGATTTCAATATTTTAGTAACTGCACCTCATGCACTCCGATTAGCGCGAGTTGCAGCTAGGGATGGATTAAGTACGCTTCAAATTGAGAAAATTATTGCGAATCAATTACCTGAATCTGAAAAATTAGTCTTTGCAAATTTCATCATTCATAACGATGGAGCACAATCTTTAATCGAGCAGGTATTTAAAATTCATCATCATTTAATAGCTAAGCAATAATGATCATTTCAGATTTCATTAAGGCAACAACAAATGGATATTATTGTGCCATTGCAGATTTTTATATTGATCCAAAATTGCCTGTAAAAAATGCGTTAATTTCCCACGCACATGCCGACCATGCAATAGCTGGTTCTGTCAATGTTTATGCACATCCTGCAACATTCGACTTCATGAAATTACGTTATAAGCAAAGGGCAGCGAAAACGTTTTATCCAATCGATTTTCATCAAAAAATCTCCATTAAAGACGTTCAGATTACATTTATTCCAGCGGGACATATGCTTGGAAGTGCACAAATTTTAATGGAATATAATGGCGCGAAGTATTTATATTCTGGTGATGTAAAATCTCAAATTGATGCAACCTGTGATGCCATAGAATTTATAAATGCTGATGTATTAATTACGGAAACTACGTTTGCTAATCCTGCTATAATTCACCCCGATCCAGTTTCAGAAATTAAAAAAATATTAGCAATAGAAAGGCCAATTTTAGTTGGTTCATATGTACTTGGTAAGGCGCAAAGAATAACCTCAATGATCAATGAAATTGACCCTTCTGTGGTTATTTCTATTCATCATGACATGCTTGCTTATCATCAAATTTATGAACGTTATGGACGCTTGTCAAAACAGTATCAAATTTTAGCTAAAAAAGATTTAAAGTTAAAAAAGCCTTATGTTTTTATGGTTCCACCATTGACATTTAATACCTACAAACTTCAAGGCTTAATGCCATCTGTTTTTGCGAGTGGTTGGCAAAATTTACAGCATAACAATACGCATTCTTTACTGTTGAGTGACCATATGGATTGGCTAGATCTATTAAATTACATCGAAAAAGTAAATCCATCAGAAGTATGGACAATACATGGTGATGGCACTCATTTACAAGAACATTTTAAGGGTAATACTGTTATTGTTAAAAGTTTAACCATTCAATGATAGAGGGTATTGATTATATAATAGAAGACGGATTGCTTGTTTTTACTAGAGAATACCATTTAAAACGTGGTTTTTGTTGTAAAAATGGTTGTAAACATTGCCCTTATCCAATTCATAATGAATTGAATAAAGTCAACCCTGATTCAACCGAAATGGATAATAATTAAATTAAATTTATTAAAATTGCCATATGAAACTGGAAGAGGAAATAGCTCAACATCAATTTGCTGGAGAACAACAAAAAGCAATGATTAATTTGCTATTTACCTATCATTGGGCTGTTGCTAAAATGAGGTCTGATTTTAAGCCTTATGATATTACCATGCAACAATTTAATATCCTTAGAATTTTAAGAGGTCAAATGCCTAATCCTTGTACCATAAATTTATTGAAAGAACGCATGCTTGATAAAATGTGTGACGCGTCTAGAATGGTTGATAGATTACTTCAAAAAGGGTATATTGAAAGGTGTGTAAACAAAAAGGATAGGAGGGCAGTGGATATTAAAATTTCAGAAAATGGCTTAGCTTTACTTGCTAAATTTGATGCCAGTTCTGATCCCAATAAAATGTTTGCTGCATTAACAGATCAAGAAGCAAAGCAACTCAACGAACTTTTGGACAAAGTAAGGTCTTAGTGTAATAAAAAGTTTACCACAGCTATTCCAGCTCCAATAATTATTGCAATCATTTTATAGAAATTGAATCGATGATCTACGTTAGATTCAAATAAAATAGTAGTGGAAATATGTAAGAATATTCCAATTACCGTTGCCATAATAAAAGGGAAATAATTGTGTATTTGATTTGCAGAATCAATTTGAATTTGTTGGCTTACAAAGCTTCCAGCAGGTGTCATTAGCGCAAATATTACCAGCATTAAAACAAGTTTACTGCCTTTTACTTGGTTGCTAATTAAAACACTTGCCAATGCAAATGCAGCTGGAATATGGTGTATTGCAATTCCAAATACCAAAGAATTTAATTCATTGCTTCCTATAGATTGATTTACCAATGGCATTCCTTCTAAAAAAGCATGTAAACATAAACTTAGCATAATGCCAATTGGGAAAATTAGCTCTTGTTTATGGGAATGTGTATGAATGTGTCCATGTTCAATTCCTTCAGAAAACTGTTCTAAAATAATCTGAAATGAAAAGCCTAGCAAAACAAACAAACCAGTGTATTTATTGCCAGATTCGTATACCTCTGGCATAAGATGAAGTATCGTAATTGCGAATAAATATGCACCAGAAAATGACAAAACTAATTTCAAATTTTTACTGTTTTCTTTTTTGAATAGAAATACAGCTAAACCACCTATTAGCGCTGCTAAAAATAATATAAGGTTATTAATGCTGAACATTTTTTAATGAATTGAATTTTTCATGTAAGGCAAAGGTAAACTTTCCGATAAGTATACCAATAATTGCGCCACCAATTACATCGAATGGATAGTGAACACCAACATATACTTGAGCATAACAAATTACAGTAGCCCAAATAACCAATGCGGGTTTCACCCAAGTCCATTTACTTTTAAATATCGAGCCAATTATAATGGCTAAACCAAAGTGATTTGCTGCATGTGACGATATAAAACTATAACCAGAACCACATCCTACCAGATTTCTAGCCAAACCCATTATGGAAGGGTCATTACAAGGTCTTAATCTTTCAAAAATAGGTTTAAAAATTCCTGCACTGACAAAATCAGTTAACGCAAAAGTGAGTAGTATAAAGCAAATACTTATCCATCCTTTTTTACCAAAATTACTGACAAAAAAGACAATGAAAAAAACATAAAGCGGAGCCCAAAATAGTTTACTACGCATCAAAGGCATTACAAAGTCAAAAAAATCGTTTGACCAAATTCTGTTGATGATTAAAAATAATTGTTGGTCTATTTGTTTTAACATCCTATTATTTTTTACGAGCTACCATGATAAGCCTTGGTGAACTATTTTCAAGATAAGGAGATAATTGATAGTCTCCAAAAACTTCAATCAATTCAAGGTTTTGAGCCGAAAAATATTCTTTAAATTGACTCAAATGAATGATTTTAACTTTTTCAATAAATTCGAAATTTTGGCCTTTATCTTTAAAATGAATTGTTTTTTGGATAAAATTAGCTGCAGTAGATTTAGTTAAATGAAATTCAATTTCTTGAATGGTTTTTATTTCACTTGAATTATTTTCAGTTAATGGCACAACATTGATAAAATCAAGTAATAAAATTCCTCCTTTTTTTAGCGCAGTGCTAAACATTTTAATGGCTTTAATGTCGTCTGCTTCCTTTTCAAAATAACCAAAACTGGTAAATAAATTAAAGACATAATCAAAGTAATTGACACATAAGGTCTTTCTAATATCATGTTCTTGGAAATTTAAAGTTGGGTTTTCCATACTTTTGGCATAGCTAATATTTTCAGGTGAAAGGTCTATGCCAGTAATATCAAGTCCTTTTTTATTGAAATAAATTGCGTGTCTGCCTCTTCCACAACCTGCATCAAGTGCCTTTTGGTTTGCTTTGAAATTAAAATATTTAGAAATGGTGTCGATAAAATCGGCTGCTTCTTGGTGGTCTCTATTTTTATATAAAATATGATAATAGGGCGAGTTGAACCATATGTTGAACCAATTTTTCATTTAAGCAGTGTAGGTAAAAAGTCTAGCTTTTAATTTAACTTCAAAAATGCTCAAAAAATATCATTATTTAAGCTTTTTATAGGATAAATACCCCTCAAATCTCTTAGATTTTTTTATTTTTGTTAGATAAAAATTGAAAATTTGACACTCATAAAATCTATATCTGGAATTAGGGGCACCATTGGTGGTCCATCTGGCGAAGGTTTAACACCTTTCGATATCGTAAAATTTACTGCTGCATTTGGTCAATGGATCATAGAGAAATCAGGTAAAAAGAAAATTGTCATTGGTCGTGATGCCAGAATATCAGGAGAAATGGTAAGAAATCTTGTCGTTGGTACCTTGCAAGGTTTAGGAATTGATGTAATTGATGTAGGACTATCAACTACGCCAACTGTAGAAATTGCTGTACCTATGGAACAAGCAGGAGGAGGAATTATTTTAACGGCTAGTCATAATCCAAAGCAATGGAATGCTTTGAAGTTATTGAACGAATACGGGGAGTTTATCTCAGATAGCGATGGGCAAGAGGTTTTAAGTAAAGCAGAATCGCATAATATTCAATTTGCAGAAGTAGATCATATTGGAAAGTATAGTCAAAATGATACCTATCTACAAAAACACATCGATCATATTTTAGCATTAGATTTAGTAGATGTTGAAGCCATCCGAGCAAAGAATTTTAAGGTAGTTGTTGATGCGGTGAATTCAACCGGTGGAATATTTGTACCCGCGTTGTTAAAGGCATTAGGCGTACATCAAATTACAGAAATATACTGTGAGCCCAATGGTCATTTTCCCCATAATCCAGAACCCTTACCGGAAAATTTAACTGCACTTTCTGAAGCGGTAACTAGTAATCAAGCGCATTTAGGAATTGCTGTAGATCCAGATGTAGATAGATTATGTTTTGTTTGTGAAGATGGTAAAATGTTCGGAGAAGAATATACATTAGTTGCTGTTGCAGACTTCGTGTTGAAGAACACCAGCGCGGACCATTATGCAAAACTTCAAAAGCAAAGCAATACAGTTTCTAATTTATCTTCCACAAGAGCATTAAGAGACGTGACAGAAGCGGTAAGCGGAAAGTATTTTGCATCTGCTGTAGGCGAAGTAAATGTTGTCAATGCGATGAAAGCCAATCAAGCTATTATTGGTGGCGAAGGAAATGGCGGAATTATTTACCCTGAATCTCATTATGGAAGAGATGCGTTAGTTGGAATTGCATTATTTCTTACCCATTTAGCAAAAGCAGAGGTAAGCATTTCTCAATTAAGAAATTCTTATCCAGCCTATTTTATTTCAAAAAACAAAATTGATTTAACTCCTGATTTGAACATTGATCATTTGATGCAACAAGTCAAGTCAAAATACCAAGCGCAGCCTATCAATGAGGTAGATGGCTTGAAAATAGAATTCGATAAAGAATGGGTTCATTTAAGAAGATCAAATACAGAAGCAATTATTAGAATTTACTCTGAAAGCCATACTGCGCAAGCTGCTCAGGACTTAGCAGAAAAAATCATCAACGATATTAAATCATTTATTAAATAACAATAACATGAATAGAATTTACTTAGATAATGCCGCAACCACTCCAATGGATAAAGAAGTAGTTGCAATTATGGCAGAAATGATGGAGCATCAATTTGGAAATCCATCTTCTATTCATGCCGATGGTAGGGCTGTTAGAACTAAGGTGGAAGAAGCTAGAAAGACCGTCGCAAAATTATTAAATACCAGCCCATCTGAAATATTTTTTACTTCTGGTGGAACGGAGGCAGACAACATGGCGATTCGTTGTTCTATCAAAGATTTAGGCATTAAACATGCCATCACCACTTCCATTGAACACCATGCTGTAGTGCACACCCTAGAAGAGTTAGCGAAAGAAGGAGCTATTAAATTAAGTTTCGTTCAATTAGATCATCATGGTAGTGTTGACTTAGAACATTTGGCTAAATTATTAGCCGAAAACGAACGTAGTTTTGTTTCTTTAATGCATGCCAATAATGAAATTGGAAATTTACTTGATTTAAATGCAGTTGGAGAATTATGCGAGAAACACAATGCCATTTTTCATTCTGATACGGTTCAAACCATGGGTCATTTCGTCCATGATTTAGCAAATTTACCTGTTCATTTTATTACTTGTGCTGCCCATAAATTTCATGGACCTAAAGGTGTTGGATTTTTATACATCAATAATAAAGTAAAAATTAATCCTCTTATTTTTGGCGGTGCACAAGAGCGCAACATGCGTGGAGGTACCGAAAACGTTTATGGAATAGTAGGTTTAGCAAAAGCGCTAAGTATTGCTTACGAAGAGATGCAAGCACATCATACACATATTCAATCGCTAAAATCTTACATGATTGAACAGCTTACCGAAAAAATTCCTGGTATCCAATTTAACGGAAATACTGCTCCAGATAAAAGTTTATACACCGTATTAAACGTTTCATTTCCTCCAAGTGAAATGGGAGAGATGTTATTGTTTAGCTTAGACATTGCAGGAATTTCTGCATCTGGTGGTAGTGCATGTTCTTCTGGTTCAAACGTAGGCTCACATGTGCTTACAGGAATTAAAGCCGATCCAGCTAGAGCTGCTGTTAGGTTTTCTTTTTCAAAATTCAACACGAAAGCAGAAATAGATACAGTAATAGCTAAATTACAAGAGCTTATTAAGTAATTTTAATTAATTCTATACGAGCACATTTTTTTAAATTAATAAATTTTAATAACGTATGGATCAAAATCTTTCAAATAGATCGGTAAAAGCAATTTTATATGCTCATCCATTTGACATGGGTGGAATGCCCATAAGACAACCCTTTCCGACCAATCAAGTAGCACAAATAGATCCATTTATTTTATTGCACCACGCCATTGTTCCTATTCCTAAAGAGAGTGATCCTAAGCATACAGGTGTTGGTCCACATCCTCACCGTGGTTTTTCGCCAGTGACTTTTATTTTTGAAGGTGGCGTTCACCATCAAGATAGTAGGGGAAACAACAACACCATTTATAAAGGTGGTATACAATGGATGAATGCGGGAATGGGTATTATTCACAGTGAAAGACCACCTGCAGATATTCAAGAAATTGGCGGCAAACAAGAAATTATCCAGATGTGGATTAATACTCCTGCGAGTCATAAAATGGATGAACCTGCATATATTCCGCTTACCGCAGAAGAAATTCCAACTGCTTTTTTTGATCAACAACGCATAAAAGTATGTGTGCAATCTGGTAATGTATTAGGAGTCGAAGGGCCAATAAAGGCACATACTGAAATTAATTCAGCAACATTGTTTTTTGAAGAAGGTGCTAGTATTTCAATACCATTGAATGCAAAACACAATGCTTTTATCTATTTATTAGATGGCCAGGTTTCCCTTGCTGGGCATGGCATTGTAGAAGCAAAACATGCTGTATATTTCGCAAACGATGGCGAACAAATTACCATTACAGCCAACGCCTCAACTCGTATATTGTTGATGTCTGGAATGCCAATAAATGAAAAAATGGTTTCTCATGGTCCATTTGTAATGAACTCTGAAACCCAATTGATGGAGGCATTTAGAGATTATCAAATGGGAAAAATGGGCGTTTTAATTGAAGAATAAATAAATAAAAACAGATATGATAAAATTAAATTTAAAAAAACCGATTGCTTTCTTTGACATTGAATCTACGGGAGTGAATGTGGCAAGTGATCGAATTGTAGAAATATCTGTTTTAAAAATTAATCCGGATGGTACGGAGGAAGTTAAAACCAAAAGAATTAACCCTGAAATGCCTATTCCTATTGAATCTTCATTGATTCATGGTATATACGATGAAGACATTAAAGACGAACCAACATTTAAACAAATAGCCAAAGGATTGGCACAATTTTTAGATAATTGCGATTTAGCTGGATACAATTCAAATAAATTTGACATTCCATTATTGATGGAAGAATTTTTAAGAGTTGAAGTTGATTTTGATATCAGCAAGAGAAAAATGGTAGATGTGCAAAACATCTTTCATCAAATGGAACAACGAACATTAAAAGCAGCATATCGTTTTTATTGCAGCAAGGATTTAGTAAATGCTCATTCTGCAGAAGCAGATATTAGGGCAACTTATGAAGTATTATTAAGTCAAATTGAGAAATACGAAAACACAGAATTCATAGATAAAAAAGGAGAGGTTACGATCCCTGTAAAAAATGATGTGGATGCATTACATCAATTCACTCAAATGCAGAAAAACGTTGACTTTGCGGGTACGATAGTGTACAATGCTAATGGCGAAGAAGTATTTAATTTTGGTAAACACAAAGGTAAAACAGTTGAAGAAGTTTTTAAAACAGAACCTAGTTATTATGATTGGATGCAAAACGGAATGTTTCCATTATATACTAAAAAGAAATTAACCGAATTAAGGTTTAAACTTTTCAATAAGAAAATCTAATTAGTTTTACTGAGCATTTTCTGAAAACCATTCATCATTGCAGGTAAAGATTCAGAGCGAACATGGTGAGCGATTTTATGTTCATCAAAGAAATTGATCAATGTTTCAGTAGCAATATTTCCAGTTAGTTCGTCGGTTGCCATTGGGCAACCGCCATATCCATTAATTGCTACATCAAATCTTTTACAACCTGCTTGGTAGGCTGCATTTATTTTTAGTATTGCATCTGCTGGTTTTGCATGTAAATGTGCACCAAACTCGATGTTTGGAAATAAAGGAGTAATTTCCCTAAATAAATAATCAATATTTTCTTCGTTAGAAACACCTATGGTATCTGAAAAAGCAATCGTTTGAATGCCCATTTCAGATAATACTTTAGTCCATTTTTCTACCACTGCTAAACTCCACTCATCACCGTAAGGATTACCAAAACCCATCGATAAATAAACCACCATTTCTTTGTGGTTGCGATCAGCTAGATTTTTAATAGCAGCTAAATTCACCAACGATTCGGCAATGCTTGAATGTGTATTTCTTTGTTGGAAGGTCTCAGAGATTGAAAAAGGGAAACCTAGGCAATTAATCTCCTCAAAGTTGCAAGCGTCTTCAGCGCCTCTTAAATTAGCGATAATGGCCAATAATTTGGAGCTCTGTTTGGTTATGTTCAACTCCGCTAGCACTGCTGCGGTATCTCTCAATTGTGGAATGACCTTAGGAGAAACAAAACTGCCAAAATCAATGGTATCAAAACCATTATTTAAAATAGAATTGAGGTAATTAATTTTGTTCTCAGTTGGGATGAAAGTTTCAATTCCTTGAATTGCATCTCTTGGACATTCTATGATCTTCATGTTAATTTAATTTATAGTCAGGAAGATCCGCTTTCCTGTTGCCAAAAATAGTACTTCCAATGCGCACCATGGTGCTGCCATTTTCAATAGCTAATTCATAGTCTGAAGACATACCCATGGAAATTTCTTTAAAATAGCTGGCATCTTTGAAATAGCTCTGTTTAATGCCATTAAATAAAACAGCCAATTCTTTAAACTCTTCGTTGATTTGTCTTTGACTTTCGGTATTAGTTGCAATGCCCATTAAGCCTACAATGCGGCAATGGCTTAATGCTGCAAATTCTTCTGATCTTAATAATTCAATTAATTCGTCATAACCTAAACCGAATTTAGTTTCTTCGTCGGCAATATATACTTGCAAAAGACAGTCTATCACTCGGTTGTTTTTGATGCCTTGTTTATTAATTTCTTGCGCTAATTTCAAGCTATCTACAGAATGAATAAGCGATACAAAAGGAGCTATGTATTTAACTTTATTGCTTTGTAAATGACCAATTAAATGCCATTCAATGTCTTTGGGTAATAAACCTTCTTTTTCAACTAATTCTTGTACGTGGTTTTCACCGAAAACCCTTTGTCCAGCATCATATGCTTCTTGAATTGCTGATAATGGCTTTGTTTTAGATACGGCAATTAGTTTTACCCCTTTAGGTTCAAGGGCTAATTTAAATTCATTTATTTTCGTTGAAATACTCATTATATTTACCTTTGGTACAAATTTAACTTAATTGTGAGAAAACAACTGCAAGCAATTGTATTTTTATTGCTCTTGACCCAATTTATTTTTAGTTGCAATGAATCTAAGGTGCAAATACCCAAAGGTATTGTACCAAAAGATACCATGGTTTTTGTGCTAATGGATATACATTTAGCTGAGGCAGGTTCTCGAACCATTACCAATACGCCAATTAACCAAACGGTGGTTTCATATTATGACTTTATTGAAAAAAAATACCACATTTCAGATTCAACCTTCAAAGAGAGCATGAAATATTATACCAATCATCCAGAATTGATGGTAGATATTTATTCAAAAATTACCGAAGAAATGAGTAAGAAAGAGGCTGAAATTCAAAAGCGTAAATAAGATGCTTTATCCCGAATCTTTGTTGCAAAAATTAGGTTTTGAAGAAATCAAAACTAAGTTGAAACAAGAATGCTATAGTACTATGGCGTCGGATATGGTAGATAAAATGCAATTTATTTCCAATTTCGATTTACTCCAAAAAATTCTAATACAGGCAAACGAATTCAAACAATTATTGCAATCTGGCGATTATTTTCCTGCCGACCATTTTATTGACTTAAAGTCAATGCTAGCAAGGGTTAAGGTAGAAGGCAGTTATTTGCAAGAAGAAAATTTTCATCAAATCGTATTGTCTTTAAACACCGTTTTTGCTTGCATAGATTTTTTTAAAATTAGAACTGGTATATATCCAGAATTAGAAAAGTTAGTAGCCAATGTGCCTATTGATCGAAATATTGTAAAGTCAATAGAACAAATTATTGACAATAAAGGAAACGTCAGACCCAATGCCAGTAAGGAATTGGCAGAAATTAGTCAGGAAATTTCTTATATCGAATCAGAAGCAAGGAAAAGAATTAATAGTGTTTTTAAAGAATTACAAAAAGACGGATATACAGCAGATACACAACTTACCATTCGCGATGGAAGATTAGCAATTCCATTGTTGGCTGAATACAAGCGGAAATTAAAGGGCGTAATATTAGATGAATCTTCGACTGGGCAAACCGTTTTCATGGAGCCTGTTGAAGTTTTTGAAATGAATAATAAATTGCGCGATTTGCATTATGCAAAACGCCGAGAAATCATTAAAATATTAATTAATTTAACCAACGAATTGAGGCCAGCAATGCCGGTTTTGTTGAGTTACCACCAACTATTAACTTTAGTAGATTTTATCAGAGCGAAAGCAAAATTGGCCAATAGAATGGAAGCAAATATGCCAATTCTAAAACCAGATGCTATTGTAAATATGATTGATGGAAGGCATCCGCTTTTATTTTTAACTTTCAAAGAAATAGGTAAAAAAGTAGTTCCATTAACTGCTCAAATTTCTGAAAGCAACCACATACTTTTAATTTCCGGACCCAATGCTGGAGGAAAATCGGTTGCTTTAAAAACAATTGGTTTAATTCAATTGATGTTACAATTTGGTTTGTTGATACCTGTTGCAGCACATTCTGAAATGGGTTTAATGAAAAATATTTTTGTTGACATAGGTGATGATCAATCGTTGGAAAATGATTTGAGTACTTATAGCGCTCACTTATTTCACATGAATTATTTTGTGCAACAAGCCAATGCAAAAACCTTGGTTTTAATTGATGAATTTGGAACCGGAACAGATCCTAAATTTGGAGGACCTATAGCAGAAGCGGTCTTAGAGGTTTTAAATAGGAAAAAAGTTAGGGGAGTTATCACGACGCATTATTCCAATTTGAAAAATTTTGCCAACAGCACCGATGGCATACAAAACGCCTCTATGCTTTTTGATCAGGTAGAAATGATGCCATTTTATCAATTAGAAATGGGTTTGCCTGGTAGTTCATATGCATTTGAAATAGCTCAAAAAATAGGTTTACCACAGGCTTTATTAAATAGTGCCAAACAAAAAATTGGACACCAACAAAAGAAAGTTGATGCGTTGCTAGCAGATTTAGAAAGAGAGAAAAAAGAAATGGCATTGAAACAAAATGAAATTGCCATACAAACCCGCAAGCTCAACCAACTAGTACAAGAGAACCAAAAATCCAAAGAGTTTTTTGATGCAAATAAAAAGAAGATTTTAAAAGAAGCAAAACAAGAAGTTGACCAATTAATTAAATCAGCGAATAAACTAGTAGAAAATACCATTGCTGACATTAAATCGGTTAAGGCAGATAAAATAGCGACCCAAACTATCAGGAAAAAATTTGAAGAATCTTCAAAAGATATCTTAAAACAGACAGAGCCTGTTGTTGTTAAAAGCAACGAAATTATTTCGAATAAAGCCATCAAAGTAGGAGATTGGGTTGTTTATGGCGAAGATCAAATGGTCGCGGAGGTGCTTTCTATACAAAAAAACAAAGCGGAACTTGCCATTGGTGACCTACATACCTGGATTGCATTGAATAAACTGCAACTCACAACTAATCGAAGTAAAAAAGTGATTAATCAATCTGCTTTTTCAAAAGTTATAGCTACAACAGCCAGTCATTTTCAACCACAGATAGACATTCGTGGAGCTAGAGGAGAAGAAGCCCTTTGGGAGGTAGAAAAGTTTTTAGATAAAGCCATCATGTTAAATTATTCAGAAATCAGAATTTTACATGGCAAAGGGGATGGAATTTTAAGAAAATTAATCAGAGAATTTTTGAAAAAATATGATGTGGTTTCGGATGTTCAAAATGAACATGTTGAATTTGGAGGAGATGGAATAACTATTGTAAACTTGCGATAAACCTATTATATCGTTAAATTAGCTTAGTCAAAAAATTGAAGAAATAAACATGATAAATAAAGTTGTAAAAGACGCCACAACGGCCATTAGCGATATAAAAGATGGACAAACCATTATGCTTGGAGGCTTTGGTTTATGTGGCATTCCGGAGAATTGCATTTCTGCATTAGTCGCTAAAAAAGTAACTAACTTAACCTGTATTTCTAACAATGCCGGGGTGGATGATTTCGGCATTGGATTAATGTTACAACAACGCCAAGTTAAAAAAATGATTTCTTCGTATGTTGGTGAAAATGCTGAGTTTGAAAGACAATTATTATCTGGTGAATTGGAAGTTGAATTAATACCTCAGGGTACATTAGCAACTAGATGTATGGCTGCTGGTTATGGAATGCCAGTTATTTATACACCTGCAGGAGTAGGAACCGAAGTTGCAATTGGTAAAGAAACCAGGGTATTTAACAATAAAGAATATTTAATGGAATATGCATTTGATGCAGATTTCGCAATTGTGAAAGCATGGAAAGGAGATACTGCTGGAAATTTAATCTTTAAATCAACCGCTAGAAATTTCAATCCAGTTATGGCAATGGCTGGTAAAATTACCATTGCAGAAGTGGAAATTTTAGTTCCTGCGGGTGAACTAGATCCTGATCAAATTCATACACCTGGAATATATGTACATCGCATATTTCAGGGCAGTAACTATGAAAAAAGAATTGAACAAAGAACCGTTAGAACTAAATAATTCACAGGCTATGTTAGATAAAAATGGAATCGCAAAAAGAATTGCGAAAGAAGTAAAAGATGGCATGTACGTTAATCTTGGAATTGGTATACCTACGCTAGTTGCGAATTATATTCCTGATGGCATCAACGTAGTTTTACAATCTGAAAATGGTTTGTTGGGTATGGGGCCTTTTCCTTTTGATGGGGAAGAAGATGCTGATTTAATAAACGCTGGAAAGCAGACAATCACTACACTTGCAGGTTCTTCAATTTTTGATTCTGCCATGAGTTTCGGTATGATTAGAGCACAAAAAGTTGATTTGACTATTTTGGGTGCCATGGAAGTTTCTGAAAACGGAGACATTGCCAATTGGAAAATTCCAGGAAAAATGGTGAAAGGAATGGGAGGTGCGATGGACTTAGTTGCATCTGCACAAAATATTATTGTAGCAATGCAACATGTAAACAAAGCAGGTGAATCAAAATTATTACCAGCTTGTACTTTACCATTAACTGGAGTCAATTGTGTAAAAAAAATAGTTACTGAATTAGCAGTACTTTCGGTCTTGCCAAATGGTGGTTTTCAGCTTTTAGAGCGTGCTCCAGGGGTTTCAGTGGAAGAAATTCAAGCTGCAACTGCAGGAAAATTGATCATAGAAGGCGATATTCCTGAAATGCAATTATAATTGCTATTTTTAATCTACCAATTTAATCAACATGAAACTGTCAATTGTTATTCCAATTTATAACGAAGAAGGGAATATTGATTCGCTAATTAATCGTTTACGAACGGTGATTGCAAAGATGAATATTACTTGCGAATACATTTTTGTAAATGATGGAAGCAAAGACCGTTCTATTCAATTGATTAAAAATTTAGCATTAGCCGATCCATCTGTAAAATACATTGACTTTAGTAGAAATTTTGGACATCAAATTGCCGTGTCTGCCGGCCTTGATTTAGCAGCTGGAAACCGCGTAGCTATTATAGATGCGGACTTACAAGATCCACCAGAATTGATCATCGACATGTTTGCGAAAATGGATGAAGGTTTTGAAGTGGTATATGCTAAAAGAAAACACAGAGTTGGAGAAAGTTGGTTAAAGAAATTTACTGCAAAAGTTTTTTATCGAATATTAAAATCCATTACTTCCGTAAAAATTCCAGTTGATACTGGAGATTTTAGAATTATAGATAGGAAAGTGGTAGATGTTTTAAAGCAAATGCCGGAGCATAATAAGTTTTTAAGAGGGCAGATTTCTTGGATAGGATTTAACCAGACTTATGTTACTTATGACAGAGATGTAAGACAATCTGGCTCTACTGGATATACCTATAAAAAAATGATTAGACTGGCATTAGATGGGATAACCTCTTTTTCTAATTTTCCGCTGAAAGTGGCCAGTATATGTGGTTTTGTAGTTTCTGGAATTGCTTTTTTGGTTATGATTTATGCATTATATGCAAGGTATATTACTAAAGATTATGTGGAAGGTTGGACCTCAACCATCATCAGTGTTTTGTTCTTAGGTGGTATTCAATTAATTTCAATTGGTATTATAGGAGAATATATTTCAAGGTTAAGTGAAAATGCAAGAAACAGACCTTTGTATATTATTAACGAAACCAATATTGAAAAGAAATAATACATCAAAAAAAAAGTTCAACTATTTGTTGAACTTTTTTTTTGATTGGTATGATATTAAAAATCGTCGTCGTCAAAGTCATCAAAATCATCTTCGAATTCATCGATAGTGTCAATTGGTAGTTCAAATTCATCCTCATCATCTGCTATTTTAGATTTAACTGTAGGTTTAACTTCAGTTTTAGCAGTTGGCTTAGCAGCCTTTGTTTTAGGCGCTTTGGTAGTTTTAGTGTCGATTGCTTTTTTAGGGCTTTTCATTTTAGAGTATCAATTTATTGTTAACACTAAGTTATTAAAATACTTTTAAAGTCTCCAAATTTCTTTTTTATTTTTCTGATAATTCGTCGTCTTCGTTATTGTCAGAATTTAAATCATCTTCATCAACTCCATCGGCATCTTCGTTAGCTTCTTCCAATAAAACTTCTTCGATTTCTGTTTCGTCTAAAGAGTTTTCATCAACGTTAGTTTCTGCTTCAAACTCTTCCGCAATCATTGCGTCTAAGGCTTCATCTGCAGCGTTTGGTTCTACATTTTCCAATTCTGCTAATTCAGCATTTGAAATTGGTTCTGCTGCTCCAACCATTGATTCTTCTGGGTTGATGGTGTTTTCAAAAGTATGAAGGTCTTTTAATTGAGGTAAATCTCTTGGTGTTTTTAAACCAAAGTGATCCATGAAACTTTCACTTGTTTCATACAAGATTGGTTTACCTGGACCTGAACTTCTACCACTGATAGCAATTAAATCTTTTTCTAATAATTTTTGAACACTGTAATCGCAATTAACACCTCTAATTAATTCAATTTCTGATTTAGTAATTGGTTGTTTATATGCAATGATTGCAAGGGTTTCCATCGCAGCAGTAGAAAGTTTCTTTTTCTCTTTATGAATAATCAACATATTCAATAAATCGTAATAAGTTTTCTTGCTTAAAAATTGGTAGCCGTTACTCATTTCTACCACTTCAAAAACAAATTCATCCGCACTATATTTTTCTTGTATTTGAACAATAGATTCTAATATGTTTTCTTCAGAAATTTCTTCAGAAGAAAAAGTGCTCAATATAATCTTGATATCATTGATGGTGATACTTTGCTCTGATGCAAATAAAAGAGCCTCAATATGTTGCTGTAAATTTTCCAATTTAAATTTATTTAGAAGGAGCGAATGTATAAATAATTTGACAATTTGTAAATGAACAATTTAATAAGATATCACCTGTTGCTCCATTTGAGCTGGTAAATCTCTGAATTCGTACTGTTGCGTTCTTAATTGTGGCACAAATCCAGCTTCACGAATGGCCTCTTGTATGCCATTCGAAGTGAATCGATGAGGCGCTCCAGCAGCAGAAACCACATTTTCTTCAATCATAATTGAACCAAAGTCGTTTGCGCCGGCATTTAGGCATATTTGCGCAACTTCTTTTCCTACTGTTAACCAAGAAGCTTGAATATTTTCAACATTTGGTAACATAATCCTTGATAAAGCAGTCATTCTGATGTATTCGTCGCCAGATACTGTGTTTTTGATACCTCTAATGCGTTTCAACAAGGTGCCATCATCTTGGAAAGGCCAAGCAATAAAAGCCAAAAATCCTTTTGCATGTGCTGGCTTTTCAGATTGAACTTCTCTTATCCAAACCAAGTGTTCAAACCTTTCAGTAATGGTTTCCACGTGTCCAAACATCATGGTGGCCGAAGTAGTGATGTCTAACTGGTGTGCAGCTCTCATTACATCTAACCATTCTCTTCCAGTACATTTCCCTTTAGAGATAAGCCTTCTCACTCGATCGTTTAAGATTTCAGCTCCTGCACCAGGTAAGGAATCTAATCCGGCAGCTTTTAATGCTTTCAATACTTCTGTATGGCTCATTTGTTCCAACTTGGCAATATGTGCTATTTCTGGGGGGCCTAATGAATGTAATTTTAAATTAGGGTATAATCTCTTTAATACTTTAAAAAGGTCCACATAGTAGGCTAAACCTAAATCAGGGTGATGACCTCCTTGAAGCAATAATTGTTCGCCTCCGTATTTGATGGTCTCTTCTATTTTTACTTTATATTCTTCAATGGTGGTGATGTAACTTTCTTCATGTCCAGGACGTCTAAAGAAATTACAGAATTTACAATTGGCAATACAAACGTTAGTGGTATTCAGATTCCTGTCTATAATCCAAGTTACTTCCTTTTGGTTGTTCTTCTTTATTTTACGCAACTCGTTAGCCACAAACATTAAGTCTGGGGTGCTAGCATGATGGTATAAATGAACACCTTCTTCGACAGTCAGGAATTCAAAATTAAGGGCTCGTTTAAGTAGTGCTGTTGTTGTCATTGTTTACAAATATAGCTATTCATAAAAAAGAATTAATTGGATAAAAAAATTATATTTGAATATACATCTAACAACATTTTTATGAAAAAGATTAGTTTATTATTGTTTTTATTTATAATTAGCTTAACTGCTTGGTCTCAAGGAGGATATAAAACACTAAATACCTATAAGCAAGATAGAAATACCATTGTGAAGGACAGCAGTGGGAATATGTTAAGTGCAGATATCTGGTTTTCTAAAGTGCAATCTGGTGAATATACATTAGAACCTATAACCGCAGAAACCGAAAACATTAAAACTTTTACTTTTCGTAAAAGTACAGACGAAGAGCGTAAAAATTAC
>JBDKFN010000025.1:0-23929 GCA_039798705.1 Bacteroidota bacterium | reverse complement strand
CCAGTAAATAAGGTAATGGCTGCGCCAATTAAAAATAAACCAATTGCACTTGCAATTACGCATACAATAATTGCGGTATAGCCTGTTAAGAATAGAAAAGGTAATAAAGGAATTATTGCACCAATTGCAAATAGTATAAAGGAATAAACGGCTGCTTCCATGGCAGAACCATGTAATTCCTCAGGGTTTATACCTAGTTCTTCTTTGATCAATATTTGATGCGCTAAAGTTTTGTCTTGCATGATATCATTGGCCATCTCTTTAGCTTGTGCTTCAGGAATTCCTTTAGCCATGTAAATTAATGCAAGCTCTCTTTTTTCTCCTTCAGGATTGTTTTCTAATTCATCCATTTCTAATTCCATTTGGTTTTCGTAAAGTTCTTGCGAACTTTTAACAGAAATCCATTCACCTAATGACATAGATAATGCACCTGCTAACAAACCTGCTACTCCTGCAAGTGCTACTCCTGCTTGTGTTGCGCTTGCACCGGCAACACCCATTACTAAACTAAAATTTGAAACAAGCCCATCGTTGCCACCAAGAACGGCAGCTCTTAATGCGTTTCCCCCAACTGAACGGTGACGGCTTTCGAATTTTGCAACAGAGCTACCAGTAGCTGCTTTTTCTTGTTCTAATAATGTGCGCAATATTTTTACATGGTTTGTTTCAGTTCCAGTTAACGGAATGTTCATGCTTCTTTTCGCATTTACTACAGCATTGGATAATACTTTTTCAGTATCCATTAATATGCCTAATACATAATCGTAACTAAAATTTTTACCAATGAAATTTAATGTTCTTGCTCTGAAAGACGGTGGTGGCAAGGTTACCGGCCTTTGGCTATCTATATTTTCAAGGAATGCAATGGCATGCCCCGCTTCAATTTCACTCATCTGTTGAAATACATTTGCAACAGCTACATCAGATTCGTTTGCAGCAAGTTTTGCATATAAATAACTTGCATCTACTTCGGTTTGAATACTAGAATTTTTGATCATTGTTTTTTAGCTAAATAAGACACTTCTCATGCTGATACTTCCTAGGTCAAAGCTATCATTAAAAAAACTAAAGCTATCATGTTTGTCCCTTAAACCTAGTGTATATATTAAAGGGATATAATGTTCGTTACTTGGGTGTGCTATCTTAGCTAAAGCACCGGTATTTTCGTAATTCACTAAATTGTTTGGTGTATCGTTGATGATATTGTTTTTAACTAGTTCATCAAACTCTAAAGCCCAATCAAATGGTTTTGCATTTGCATTCCAATTCAATTGTCTAAGATTGTGCACTACATTTCCACTGCCAATAATGAGCACTCCTTTATTTCGTAAAACTTGTAATTCTTTTGCTAAGTTAAAATGATAGGCCATGTCTTTGGTGTAGTCAATGCTCATTTGATAGACTGGTACATTTGCTTTTGGAAACATGTTCATTAAAACAGACCAAGCACCATGGTCTAAACCCCATTCAAAATCTTCTTTGATGTTAGTAGTGTGAACAGCTGCAATTGTTTCTTTGGCGAAATCAGGTGCACCTGGTGCAGGATATTGTTGTTGAAATAAAATTTCTGGAAAGCCACCAAAATCGTGAATTGTTTCGGGTTTGTTTGCCATGCAAACAGCAGTACCTGAAGTTAACCAATGTGCAGAAATACAAAGTATAGCTGTAGGCGGGTTTAATTTATTTCCTATGCTTTTCCATTCGTCACTGTATTTATTTTTTTCAATGGCATTCATTGGAGAGCCATGTCCAATAAACAATACAGGCATTTTTTCGCTATTCGGTTTGCTAATTAATTCTTGATGGAGTGATTGGATATTCATAGTTAATTATTAAAAACTTTTTGTGCGGGTAATTCGATGTTGTTAAAATTAAATAAAGCTGCGTTTTCCCATGGTGACCCATTGGTCGCCTGGGGCCCTTTGAATGCAACCAATTCAGCTCCCCAATAACAAAACCCAATTCCTTTGGGAGTGGCTAAAATTACCTCTTTAATTTTTAATAAAAAATCTTTTTGTCCATTTGGGGTTGCTGGGTAATTTGGTAAAATTAAATCGCTATCTGAACCAAAAATATTATTTGTCCAGTCGTTATAGCCTAAGCTAAATGGGTAAGCTACTTCAGCAATCACAATTTCTTTTTGAAAATTAGCAGAAATTTGTTGTAAGCTTGATTTTAAATTATCAATTTGCTTCCCATGCCATTTTGGATAATAGGATAGTCCGATAATATCATAATCTATTTTGTTAACTTTTTGAAAAAATGGAATTGCATTTTCATATCCAGCATAATGCAAAATAATTTTACAGTTTTGATTCTTGCTTCTAATGACATTACTAGCGGTATCTAAAATTCCTATAAATTGTGATTCATAGTTAATATGTGCCATGGGCCAAAGTAAACCAGCATTTATTTCGTTACCAATTTGAATGTATTCAGGGTTGATGCTTTCCATTATTAAAGCAGTATAATTTGCAACGCTGTCTTTTAGTTGTGTGTAGTTTAAGTTTTTCCAGGCTGCTGGAATGTTTTGTTGTCCTGGGTCTGCCCACCAATCTGAATAGTGAACGGTCAGCCATACTTTCATCCCCATTGTTTTAATGCGTTTTGCTAAAAGGCTTACTTCTTTTAAATCGCAATGTTTGTCTGTAGGGGTATGCCAAAGTCTAAGTCGAATAGTGTTGCAACCATTTTGTTGTAATATTTGCAGTGCGCCTAAGGATACGTCCTGTTCAGTATAAAATTTCGTTTGCGCTGCTTCAATTTCTGGTAATGCAGAACAGTCAGCTGCTTTGATAAAAAATGAATTATTACCTGTTGGCACTTCTGTATCAACACAAGCTGCTAAAAATAACGTTGAAAAATAAAGCAAAGCAAAATACTTTTTCATGAAATAGCTTTTTCAATTTACAAAATAGCAATATTTTGAATATCCACCAATTATAATATTTGCTGTTGATTTAATTGCTTTTACTGCATGAATTCTGAATCAGTTGTTCATAAAACTGAATAATGGCATGGTAGTTTTCAACGCCAATTTTTTCGTTTACTCCATGTATTCCTTTCAATGCATTTGCATCCAATTGAACTGGTAAAAAGCGATACCTGTTCTCAGATATGCCATCATAGTGCTTTTGGTCTGTTGCGGCAATCATTAATGAAGGTGCAACAATGGTATTGTTAAATACTTGTTTAATTGTTTTAGAAATATTCGAATAAGCAATATTATTTACTGGAGAAATTTTTGTTGCAAGATTGAAGTCTTTACTAAGCTTAACGGTAACTCGCTCGTCGTTTATGGTTGATTTTAAATATTGGTAAACACTGCTGTCGCTATCTCCAGGCAGAAGTCTAAAATTAATGGTTGCTTTTGCAATCATTGGAATTACATTTTCTTTCATACCACTTTGAAGTAAGGTGGCCGCTGAAGTACTACTAACCAGTGCATTTCCCGTGTTCGTTGCTTGGTATTTGTTTAAGATGAGTTTTTCAAAAAGCCATTGGTTTGAAAAAGCCATTTTATTTACAAAGGACAATTCAGGTCCAATGTCGTTGATGAAGTATTGCACTGGCTCCGTTATTTTTGCAGGCATTGGATTGTTTTTTATTTTAACCAAGGCCTCGGCTAATACCACAATTGCATTTTCTTTTTTAGGCATCGACGAATGTCCGCCATCAACCTTCGCAATTAATTCTGCTGTTGCATAACCTTTTTCTGCTATGCCAATTAATGCTGCAGGTGCTTTAAGGCCTGGAACAATTCCGTTCGTAATCACTAAGCCTTCATCTAAAATAAATTCAGCATTAATTTTTCTATTTCTCAAATTTGCTGCAATCATTTTAGCCCCGTTATTGCCGCCTAGTTCCTCGTCGTGTCCAAAAGCCATGATGATACTTCTGTCTGGCACAAAACCTTTCTTTAATAGCCTTTCCACAGATTCTAAAATGGAGATCACAGCAACTTTGTCATCTAATGTGCCTCTGCCATGAATGTATCCATTGCTAATAGTACCACTAAAAGCAGGGTATTCCCATTGTTTGCTGCTTGCTTCTTCAATCGGAACAACATCATAATGGCCCATTAAAATAATTGGTTTTAAGCTATCAACTTTACCATTCCATTCAATAAGCAAACTGTATTGGTTGATGATTTGGAAATTCAATTTTCCAGCAATATTTGGGTAAGTGTTTTTAACAAATGCAATAAATTTTAGAAATGCATTGCGGTCAATTTCGTTTTCTTGATCGTATGAAATGGTTGGAATTTGAATGGCAGTTACTAAGTGTTTGGTGGCATTGCTATCAACAGGTGCTGAAGGAACTGTTTCCACTTGCACTTGTCTAGATTTTGTTAAAAAAGTTTTTGTCAATACCACAAGAATTAAAATCCCAATGATTAACAATGCATATTTAAAGAATGATTTTAGCATAAATTTATTTTTTAGCTACGAAACGGAAATAAACAATGTGAATGAAATAGAATAAAAATACGGCAATCATCCAGCGTGCAAGAAAGTCGCCGTGGTCTGTATAGTAAGTAATATTTTCGTTTAAGTTTACAGAACCTGATAGGCTTTGCGCTTCCCACCAATTACTGGCTTGCACAACATCTCCACGTTGGTCTATAAAGCTTGAAATGCCCGTGTTCGCAGATCTTGCAATACTTCTTCTATTTTCAATGGCTCTTAATTTTGCATATAAAGCATGTTGTTTATAACCCGCAGTATTACCCCACCAACCATCGTTGGTTATGATCGCAATAAATTGCGCGCCTTGCTTGATAAAGTTTGCGCAATGTTCGCCATATACACTTTCGTAACATATCACTGTTGCTGCTCCAATACCAGCGCTGTTATATAAAACACTTGGTGTTGCCTGTGTACCTAAACTTCCAAATGTACCTCCGAGTTTAAGTGCAAAAGGTTCCAAAAATTTTAACAGTTTTGGGTATGGCATTTGCTCTACACCAGCAACCAATTTAGACTTATGGTATTTTTGAATGGCAGAACCATTTTCAATTAATAGTCCAGTATTGAAAACATCGTAACAACATTGCCCATTGCTAAACACTCTAGCTGTAGGCGTTTGCGCCGATGCGTATTGCAAATAAGTATTGGCACCGGTAATTACCGCTGCGTTTTTAAAAGGACTTAAAAAATTGCGAATTTGAATAATGCTCTGGTCACTTTCTAATAAGTCTTCTGAAATAGTAAGCGATAAAGCGGTTTCAGGCCAAATAAAAAACTCTGTATTTTTTTTAGCATCCTTAGCTGAAAGATCGAGGAGTTTTTGCATTTGTGATTGCGCATCCATGCCTGAAAACTTTTCGTTATAAGGATCTATGTTGGGTTGGGCAATTACAATATGACAAGGATTTATTTTTTCTTCATATTGAAAATAAATAAACTTTGAAATTAGAATGGGTATGATCAACACCAGTAATGCTGGAGCAAATGTTTTCAACTTTGCTTTCATTGAAGTGTTTTGAACTTGCTGAAGCGCTAAATAAATTAATGCGTTCACAACTAAAACCCAAATGCTTCCGCCAAATACACCGGTGTATTCATACCACTGAATCCAGGTTGTGCTGGCTGCAAATGCATTGCCTAGGGTAAACCAAGGCCATGATAAATCCCAGTGCATGTGAAAATATTCCATACTCACCCAAGCACTAATGAATGCAATTAGTGCATTCCTTTGGCTGCTAATGTTCTTTACTTTATAATAAAACAGCAAAGGCAATGTCATTAGTAAAGCATTTAATAATACTGCAATAACCATTCCTGCAGCGGAGGCGTTCCAAATCCAATAACTACAAGCCAAGTTAAAAAGCGCAAAGGCTGAAAAACTGTAATAAAAAATTTGCTTGTTACTTTTCCCTTCACAAGAATCAATCAAATAGAAAGCAGGAATAAACGCTACAAATAACAATGCATTGAAACCAATCGGAGGCCAAGCAATGATTAATAATAATGCAATAAGTAAACTGTATTTTATTTTCATTTTATTTTCCAGCTATACATATTACAAATTCGCCTTTTGCAATATGAGATTTATAATATTCAATAACCTCCAAAACAGTACCTCTGGTTGTTTCTTCGTATATTTTAGTTAATTCCCTAGACACACTAATATTTCTGTCTTCGCCGAAGTAAGTTTTAAATTCTTCTAAAGTTTTCATTAAGCGATGCGGCGATTCGTAAATTATAAAAGTGCTGGTAAGTGTTGCAAGTTCTTTGAATCGAGTTTGTCTGCCTTTTTTTACTGGCAAAAATCCTTCAAAATAAAACTTGTCGCAAGGCAATCCCGAATTAACCAATGCAGGAACAAATGCGGTAGCACCTGGCAAGGTTTCTACTTTCAAATTTTCTTTGATGCATTCGCGCACCAATAAAAAACCTGGATCAGAAATAGCAGGAGTTCCGGCGTCGCTCACTAAAGCAATTTGTTTTCCTTCTTTTAAGAATTTAATAATTTCAGCAAGGGCATGGTGTTCGTTGTGTTGATGGTGGGCAAATAATTTTTTGTCAATATTTAAATGCCTCAACAATTGACCCGCTGTTCGGGTGTCTTCTGCTAAAATATAGTCTGATTCGGTCAATACGCGAATCGCTCTTAATGTAATATCTTCTAGGTTGCCAATGGGTGTTGGCACTAAAGTTAACTTTCCTTCCATGCTTGTTGCTTGTTTCAATATTTCTATCTTTGTAAAAAAGATAAATATTATGTTGCAAGTTAATTATATCCGCGAAAATAGGGAAGAAGTAATTGCAGGTTTAACCAAGAAAAATTTCAAGCAATTAGCCTTAGTTGATCAAATTATTCAATTAGATGAACAAAGAAGAACTTTGCAAGGAAGTTCCGATTCTCTTGCCGCAGAAGCAAATAGCATTGCAAAGCAAATAGGAGAGCTAATGAAATCTGGCCAAAAGGATGCTGCTGAAGCAATGAAGCAACGTTCGGTCGAAATCAAAGAGCTTTCAAAAACGCAATTAGAAGCATTGAGCGGCTTGGAAACTACTATTTATGAGGCATTGGTTCAATTGCCAAATTTACCTCATACCTCTGTTCCTGCTGGCACTACACCTGAAGAGAATGAAGTAGTTTATTCTTGGGGGGATATTCCAGTTTTAGCAGAAAATGCGAAACCACATTGGGAATTAGCCGCAGATCACGATATCATCGATTTTGAATTAGGCGTAAAAATAACTGGAGCGGGTTTCCCTGTTTACAAAGGGAAAGGAGCAAGGTTACAAAGGGCTTTAATTAATTTCTTTTTAGACGAAGCGGCTGCTGCTGGTTATAAAGAAATGCAACCGCCAATTGTAGTCAATGCTGCATCTGGTTTTGCGACTGGTCAGTTACCAGATAAAGAAGGTCAAATGTATTATGTTGGCATAGACGATTTATATTTAATTCCAACTGCAGAAGTTCCGTTGACTAATTTATACCGCGACGTAATTTTAAAAGAAGAAGAATTACCAATTAAAAACACAGCATACACGCCATGTTTCAGAAGAGAAGCTGGTTCTTATGGTGCGCACGTAAGAGGGTTAAATCGTTTACATCAGTTTGATAAAATTGAAATTGTTCAAATTGCAAACCCAGAAGATTCTTACCGCATCTTAGAAGAAATGGTAAAACATGTGCAAGGAATTTTAGAGAAATTAGAATTGCCTTATCGAATTTTAAGATTATGTGGTGGCGATATGAGTTTTGCTTCTGCTTTAACTTATGATTTCGAAACCTATTCAACTGCGCAAGGCAGATGGCTTGAAGTTAGCTCTACGTCTAACTTTGAGACTTTTCAGTCAAACCGTTTAAAATGTAGGTTCAAAGGTAAAGACGGTAAAAACCAATTGGTGCATACCTTAAATGGTAGTGCATTGGCTTTGCCTCGAATTGTTGCAACGTTATTGGAAAACAACCAAACAGCCGATGGAATTAAAATGCCAAAAGCATTGGTTCCTTATTTAGGATTCGATAAGATTTAAAGATTTAGTTGATTAAATCTTTTTCTTTTAAGAAAGTAGTTTGGAAAATTAATATGCAAATTACGCCAACACTGATTGCGGCATCTGCAAAATTAAATACGGGGCGGAAGAAAATAAATTCTTCATTTGCAAACAGTGGAAACCAATTTGGGTAATGCCCTCTAATGATTGGAAAGTAAAACATATCTACTACTCTTCCGTGTAGCCAGTTTTCGTATCCAAATATTTTACCATAAAAAACAGAATCAATAATATTACCTAAGGCACCGGCTAAGACCAAGGATACGCAGGTAATTAAGCCAAAGTGATATTTGTGTTTGATGATGTAATGTAGAATATAACCAATCCCAAATACCGCAATTACCCTAAATAAACTAAGGGCTAACTTACCATAGCTACCGCCTAATTCAACGCCAAAAGCCATTCCATTGTTCTCTGTGAAATGAATAATAAACCAATTACCAAAAACTGGAATTTCTTCACCAATAAATAAATTGGTTTTAATCCAATACTTGATGAACTGGTCTATGAATAGCACCAAAAAAATAATCAAGATAGACTTGTGGTAATTATTGAATTTCATTGAGGTAATTTAAAAAATGCCTGTCTGAAATAGACAGGCATTTTTAATAAATAGGATTATTGAATTAGTTTTGTTTCAATTTAGCTTCCATACTTAAAGTTGTATGAGGAACTGCTCTTAATCTTTCTTTAGGAATGATCTTTCCAGTTTCTCTACAGATACCATAAGTTTTGTTTTTGATACGAATCAAAGCAGCTTCTAATTGATCAATGAATTTTCTTTGACGAACCGCCAATTGATTCACGTGTTCTTTTTCTAATGTTGCAGAGCCATCTTCTAATACTTTAAAAGTACCAGCAGTATCGTCTGTTCCATTGTTATTAGGGTTGCTCAACGTTTCTGTTAACAATTGTAATTCTTCTCTAGCAGAGGCTAATTTCTTAGTGATGATCTCTTTGAATTCGATTAATTCAGAATCTGAATAACGACTTTTTTCATTTGGATCTTGCACGCGAGGAATCACAATATTTACCGGTTCAGGTTTTTTAATTTCTACTGGTTTTTTAACCTCTACAGGTTTTTTCACAATAGGTTTTTCAACTACCACCTTTACCGCTTTTACTGGCTCAGCCACTTTTTTAACAGCTGGTTTTCCTACTACTTTTTTAACAACTGGTTCAGCTGCTTTTTTAACAGCCGGTTTACCAATTACTTTTTTAGGAGCTGGAGTTGCTACTACTGCTTTTTTAATTGCTGGTTTTCCCACTACTTTTTTAGGAGCAGCTTTTGCTACTACTTTTTTCGCTGGTGCTTTTGCCACTGCTTTTTTAGGAGCAACTTTCGCTACTACTTTTTTCGCTGGTGCTTTCGCTACCGCTTTTTTAGGAGCAGCTTTCGCTATTACTTTTTTCGCTGGAGCTTTTGCCACTACTTTTTTAGGAGCAACTTTCGCCACTACTTTTTTCGCTGGAGCTTTTGCCACCGCTTTTTTAGGAGCAGCTTTTGCTACTACTTTTTTCGCTGGAGCTTTTGCCACTACTTTTTTAGGAGCAACTTTCGCTACAACTTTTTTCACTGGCGCTTTTGCCACTGCTTTTTTAGGAGCTGCCTTCGCAACAACCTTTTTCTTTGCTGGAGCCTTCGCAACTGCCTTTTTCGCTGCCGGTTTAGCTTTTGCTGCCGGTTTAGCTATCTTTTTCGATGCTGATGTAGACTTCTTTTTCATTTATTTCTACTCTTTCTTTGTTTAATAAATCTCCAGCAACAAATGACATTTGGGTTGCTAGAATTTCGGCGCAAATATAATTTAAATTCTTATTTATAGCCTCTTTAATATAGTCATTGTCTAAAATCTTGACCTGAATTTTGTCAGTAACCTCGAATCCTTTATCCTTTCGCAGATTTTGGATGCGATTTATTATTTCACGGGCAAGTCCTTCCAACCTTAATTCTTCTGAAATGCTCACATCTAGGGCTACCGTTAATTTACCCATCACATTTACTAACCAGCCTGGAATATCTTCCGCTACAATTTCCACATCCGCTATATCGATGACATAATTATTGTTTTCAAGCGTGTATTGGCCATTTTTTTCAAATTCAAGAATTTGATTTTGATCTAATGCCGTTAATGCTGCAGCCACCTCTTTCATGTCTTTACCAACTTTCGCTCCTAAAGCCTTAAAGTTAGGTTTGATCTTTTTATGGATGAAACCATGCGAATCGGTTAGGTATTCAATGTTTTTAATGTTGGTTTCCGATAAAATCAGGTGTTTAATGGCTTCTACCTTCGCTTCAAAGTCTTTTCCTAAAGAAGGAATTAGAATTCTAGATAAAGGTTGACGCACATTGATGCTCACTTTTTTCCTCAATGATAATACCATTGAAGAAATATTTTGAGCCAATAACATGCTTTCGTTTAAGCCTTCATTTATAAGTGCCGTATTTGCACCCGTTAAATAGCTTAAGTGAATAGATTGGGCTTCAAATTTAGAATCCTTGCTCAAACCTTTTTCACGTAAAGTATCTGTTAAGTTTTTATATAACCATTCAGCAAAGAAAGGAGCAACAGGGCTCATCAATTGGCTAATGGTAGTTAAGCATTCAAATAAAGTTTCGTAGGCTGCTTTTTTATCTGCAGTTAATTCCCCTTTCCAAAATCTTCTTCTCGATAAACGCACATACCAATTAGATAAATGTTCGTCTACAAAATATTGAATGGCTCTTGCAGCGCGGTGTGGTTCGTAGTTTTCATAGCTTTCTTCCACTTCTAAAATTAATTTTTGAAGCGCTGAAATAATCCATTGGTCAAGCTCTGCGCGCGCTTGAACAGGTGTTATGTCATTTTCATTGATTTCAAATCCATCAATGTTTGCATATAGTGCAAAGAAAGTATAGGTATTGTAAAGCGTGCCAAAGAATTTTCTTTGAACTTCTACTAAACCATCCATGTCAAATTTTAAATTATCCCATGGAGCGGCATTGCTAATCATATACCAACGAGTTGCGTCGGCGCCATATTTATCAATGGTTTCGAAAGGATCAATTCCGTTGCCTAAACGCTTAGACATTTTATTTCCATTCTTATCTAAAACCAATCCGTTAGAAATTACGTTTTTATAAGATACAGAATCAAACAACATGGTTGATATAGCGTGTAGTGTAAAGAACCAACCCCTAGTTTGGTCAACACCTTCAGCAATAAAATCTGCAGGGTATGCATTATTCCATTCGCTATTAAATGGATGTTTATCACCTGCTGCTAATTTGCTTTGGTCTAAACCCCATTGTGCATAAGGCATTGCACCTGAGTCAAACCAAACATCAATTAAGTCTGGTTCTCTAAACATTTTTTCACCTGTACTAGAAACTAAAATTACATCGTCAACATAAGGGCGATGTAAATCTTTTAATTCAAAACCTGCAGGCATAAAACCAGCTGCTATTGATTTTGCAATGGCAGCATTCATGCTCACCATGGAATCAATGCAAATTTCTTCTTTGCCATCTGCTGTTCTCCAAATAGGAAGTGGTGTACCCCAATAACGGGAACGAGATAAATTCCAATCCACTAAATTTTCCAACCAGTTACCAAACCTTCCCGTTCCGGTTGATTCGGGTTTCCAATTAATGGTTTTATTTAATTCAACCATGCGCTCTTTGAAAGCAGTTGATTTAATAAACCAAGAATCTAATGGATAGTATAAAATAGGTTTGTCGGTTCTCCAGCAATGCGGATAACTGTGTTCGTATTTTTCAACTTTGAACGCTTTGTTTTCTGTTTTTAATTTAATGGCAATTCTTTCGTCAACAGATAAATATTTATCTCTGTTTTGTTTTGCTCTTTCAATTTCTTTTTCTTCTGCCGATAAATAATCTTCTTTGACAAATTCATTTGCAAAGTCGGAAACCTCAGCAACAAAACGACCACGCTTGTCAACTAATGTTAAAGAGCCAATGCCGTTTTGTTTGGCAACCCTAAAGTCATCCGCACCAAAACTTGGCGCAATGTGAACAATACCGGTACCGTCTTCCGTTGTTACAAAATCACCAATGATTACTTTAAAAGCATCGCCATCGGTTGGCTGAACATATGGTAAAAGTTGTTCGTAACGAATGTTCGCTAAATCGCTACCAATAAATTCTGTAATAATTTCAAACGGAATAATTTTATCGCCTGGTTGATATTCAGCAAAACTAGCAGCAGCATTTTTTTCAGTAAAATATTTACCTGCTAAATCTTTTGCAACAATTACTTGAACAGGTTCAAATGTATAAGGGTTAAAAGTTTTAATTAATTGATAAGAAATATTTTTTCCAACTGCTAATGCAGTATTCGAAGGAAGTGTCCATGGAGTTGTGGTCCAAGCTAAAAAATAAACAGTTCCGTATTGGCTTAAAAAAGTGTCTTCTGTAATTGCTTTAAATTGCGCAACAGCCGAAGTGTCTTTAACATTCTTATAAGTTCCCGGCTGATTCAATTCATGCGAACTCAAGCCCGTTCCTGCAGCAGGAGAGAAAGGCTGAATGGTATATCCTTTGTATAATAAATTCTTGTCATGCAATTGTTTTAACAACCACCACAACGTTTCAATGTATTCGTTTTTATAAGTAATGTATGGATGTTCAAGGTCTACCCAATAACCCATTTTTTGCGTAAGGTCATTCCATACATCGGTATAACGCATTACTTCTTTTTTGCAAGCCGCATTGTAATCGTCAACAGATATTTTTTTACCGATATCTTCTTTGGTAATACCTAAAGCTTTTTCTACAGCAAGTTCAATTGGTAAGCCGTGTGTATCCCAACCACCTTTTCTTTTTACTTGAAAGCCTTTTAATGTTTTATAACGACAAAAAATATCTTTGATCGATCTAGACAAGACATGGTGAATACCAGGTAAGCCATTTGCCGAAGGTGGTCCTTCGTAAAAAGTATAAGGCTTGTCTGCTGGTCTTGATGAAATACTTTGCTCAAAGATTCCTTGTGCTTGCCAATAGGCTAACATGTCTTTTCCTATTTGAGCTAATTGTAATTGTTTATATTCTGGATACTTGCTCATGCTATAATTCGCTTGCGGCTTTTTTGTTAATACTTTTTTCTAAACTCAATAATAAACTTGGTAATAAAATCAAATTTGAAATTACGGCTACCAATAAGGTGATTGAAATTAAAATACCTAATGATACTGTTCCACCAAAATTAGAAGCTGCAAAAATACCAAATCCAAAGAATAAAATAATGGCGGTATAAATCATGCCTAACCCAGATTCCTTTAGGGTAATAGAGGTCAACCTAGAAATATCCCAGTTCTTTGTTTTTTGTTCGTGTCTATATTTGGTTAGAAAATACAATGTTTGGTCGGATGCAATTCCGAAGGCAATGCTAAAAATTAAAATGGTACTAGGTTTTAAACTGATGCCTACAAAACCCATAATACCCGCGGTAATTAGTAATGGAATAATGTTTGGCAATAAACTTATTGCTACCATCTTCAAGGTTCTGAATAATATTAACATCAAGAATGCAATAAGTGCAATGGCTAATAATAAACTCTCTCTTAAATTGGTAAATAAATAATTCGTTCCGTCTACAAAAATTACACTCGCGCCTGTAATTAATACCTCAAATTTTTCTGGATTAAAAATGGAATCAATTCGCGGTTTAATTTCGCTCAACAATTCATTTGATTTTTTTGAACCAATGTCTGCCATTTGAAAACTAATGCGGGTAGTTTGGTTTAAACTGTCTACATAAGCGCGCATCAATGAGTTGCTTCCACTTCCCTTTCCTGAGTTTTTAGCATATTTTAAAATGAACATCGCTTCTGCCTGTGTTGGGCTGCTGTAAAAATTAGGATCGCCGTTGTAGTAAGCTTGTTTAGAGAACTTCAGCACTTCGTTTACCGATAACGATTTTGAAAATGCAGGATAGGCGCTAATCATACTTTCTAGCTTGCTTATTTTTTTAAGCATTGAAATATTTGCCAATCCGTTTTTTCTTTTCGAATCAATTTTAATTTCTAATGGTAAAACGCCATCAAAGTTTTGTTCGAAAAATTTCAAGTCAGCTAGAATCGGATCGTTTTTTGGAAGGTCGTCTACCATGTAACCATTCACATTAATTTTAGCAATGCCAATAAATGAAACAATTACAAGTAAACAGGTAATGAGGTAAATTTTTCTCCTATCAAATTGAATCCAATGGTCAATGCGTTGTAGGAATGATTTTAAAAATCGATTTTCTAGGTGTTTGGTTTGCCATTGTTTTGGGTTTGGCAAAAAACTAAATATAATCGGAATCAATACCATTGACATAATCCAGGTTGCCATTACATTGATAGCCGCTACAATACCAAATTGCGTCAGCACTTCACTTTTTGTAAACGCGAATACCCCAAAGCCAATTGCGGTAGTTACATTGGCATAAAAAGTAGTTGTTCCAATTCTTTTAACAGCAATACTCAATGCCTGCATTTTATTTTGGTGCAGCATGTATTCTGTATGGTATTTATTCAATAGTAAAATGCAATTTGGAATTCCTATCACAACAATAAGTGGAGGAATTAAGGCGGTTAATAAGGTAATTTTATAACCAAACAAAACCAGTGTGCCTAAAGAAAATACGACACCAATGCCCACCACTAGTAAAGGAAAAATTACCGCAGACAATGACCTAAAGAATAGCAATAAAATAATTGACGTGATTAAAACAGCTAAGGCTAAGAACAATTTAAACTCACCAGCAATTTTATTTGAAACAACTGTGCGAATATAAGGTAAGCCCGAGAGGTGCAATTTTACTTGGTGTTTAGCTTCGAACACTTGCGTGAGCGCTAAAATTTCTTTCAATACGCCTGCGCGTTTGCTGGTGTTTAAAGTTTCTTTAGAAAAATTAACAGCAATGAGAGTTGCATTCGAATCTTTGTTAATTAACAAACCTTCATAAAACGGAAGGCTATAAAACTTTGAACGAATGCTATCGGCAGCTAATTGATTTTGAGCAGGCTCGTTCATGATCTTTTCTACCACGAACGATTGCGAACTTGTATCTTTTTTTAAATTGAAGGCATGGCTAATTGAAAGAACATTGGTGATGCCATTTATTTTTTTCAATTCACTCGACAAATTTTGCCAGTCATTTAATAAATGTTGTTCAAAAAGTTGTTCAGATTTCAAGCCAATAACCAATACCGTTCCATCTTCGCCATATTGCTGTTTGAACTGCTCGTAGGCAATAAATGCAGGGTCGTTCACTGGCAATACTTTAGCGCCTGCGAAAGATAGTTCTACTTCTTTGCCTTTGTAAAGCATGAAAAGAGTAATTAATAAACTGATAGTCAGCATTATCACTCTTCTTTTCAATATCAAATCGGTAAATTTAGACCACATCTTCTTTGGCTTTGTCCTTTAAAAAGTAATTGCATTTTAAAATCGATGCAAAATGCAATTTTTTTAGCACAATTAGTAGTTTTAGGCCCTTCTAATATCCATTTTAAGACTATTTTTTCGGCTTTTTATAATAAATCTGTTGTATTTTTGTTATTTAAATCTAATCTGGCTTTTCATGAAGAAATTGTTTGCCTTTCTATTACTCACTATCAGCGCTTTATTCGTTAGGTCGCAAAGTCTTTCAATTGGATCTTGGCAAACCCACATGGCTTATAGTCAGGCGATCGATGTTTTTGAAACGAACAGTCATTTAGTTGTGGCTTCGAATTTTGGTGTATTTACATTTAACCCTAATGATTCTACGCTAGAAGTATTGTCGAAGTTAGATGGATTATCGGAAGTGGAAATTACATGTGCAGCTTACGATCCACAAAACGATGCAGTCATTGTTGGTTATGCTAATACCAATATTGATATTATTAAACCTAATTCAATTGTCAACGTAAATGATATTTTAAAGAAAAGCATTGTTGGTTTAAAAGTCATCAATTCAATAAATGTAATAGACGGAATTGCTTATATCAATTGTGGTTTCGCTACGGTATTATATGACATTGCTAAGCAAGAAGTCAAAGACACTTATTATTTAGGAAATAATGGAAGTAATTTAGCAATATATAATGTGGCTAAATTAAATGGACAAATTTATGCAGCAACCGATAGCGGAATTTTAGTTGCAGATTATTCCAATCAAAATTTAGCAAACTACCAAAACTGGCGCAAGCATGGCATTTCAGAGCAATATCCAATTGGTAAAGCCGCAAAATTAATGGCCGAATTTGCTGGAAAATTAGCAGCGTACATAAACGGAAAAACGTATATCTATAATGGTCAGCAATGGGAAATGCCAACGGTCATTTACCAAGGTGGTGCAAAAAGATTGATGAGCGATGCCAATCATTTATTAATCGTGAATGAAGTTGGGGTAACAGTTTATGATGCAAATTTAAATCCAACAGATATTTTTACTTCACCAAACTATGTGCCTTCGGTGCGCGCAGCGATGTATGATAAAAAAGGGCAGTTATGGATTGCAGATTTTTATAAAGGTTTGGCAAAGTATGACGGTGTAAATAAACCATACGCTGCAACTTATGTGCCCAATGGTCCATACAATGTTAGCGCTAGAAGGTTAGCAATTAAAAACGGCAAACTCATTGTAGCCAGTGGTTCTGTAGGAGACAACTATACCAATAAATTTATTCGAAACGGAATTTATACTTATGACAAAGGTATCTGGAGAAATTATAATTATTTAAATTCTCCAGTAATGGATTCTTTTTACGATTTCACTTCGGTGGTATTTGATAACAAAACAAACAAAGAATATTATGGAACCTTATGGAAGGGTTTGTTAGAGTTTGATAACAATGAATTTGTAAAAAACTATAGTTACCATAATTCAACATTAGGAGAAGCGCTTGGAAACGACGGGCAGTACAGGGTTTCAGGCATGGCGGTAGATAGCAAAAACCAATTGTGGGTGGCCAATCATTGGGCAGAAAAACCAATATCTGTAAAAAAAGCAAATGGCACTTGGCAGAATTATGAATTCCCAGGTGTGTTTGGTGAATATAAATATGTAGCAGACATTACCGTCGATCGCAACGATCAAAAATGGGTGGTTATTCCAGGAAGCAATGCCATATTGGTTTTCAAAGAAGGTACGAATGGAAAAGTAGTTTATAAAAAACTAACAGCAGGCGAAGGTTCAGGTAATTTACCAAAAGATGCAACCGAAGTATTTGCCATTACCGAAGATTTGGACGGACGAATTTGGGTAGGAACCAATAGTGGTGTTGTTGTATTTTACAATCCATCTGCTGTGTTGCAATTTGGCGCCGACATAGATGCACAGCCAGTTCAAGTAGTTGATGGAGAGTTTGTGCAGTTGTTGCTAGCAAGCGAAACTGTAACTTGCATTAAAGTAGATGGCGCTAACAGAAAATGGATGGGCACTAAAAATGGTGCTTGGTTATTTTCAGAAGATGGAACAAAGCAAATACATTATTTCAATGCAAGTAACAGTCCTTTGTTAGCCAATAAAATCAACGACATTGCCATAAATTCTGAAAATGGAATTGTGTATTTCGCAACCGACAATGGTATTGTTTCTTATAGAAGTGACGCAACCAAAGGCTACGATGTCAACTTAGATCAGGTAAAAGTATTTCCAAATCCGGTAAAAGAAAATTATGCAGGCCTAATTGCCATTCAAGGCTTAGTAAATAATGCAGAAGTAAAAATTACAGACATCAATGGCAAGTTAGTTTTCAGAACATTTGCCAATGGAGGTCAAGCCAATTGGGACGGTAAAAATTTCAGCGGTGAAAAAGTAAACACTGGTGTTTATTTAGTTTTAGCAACCGACGACTTAGGAGTAGAGACCATGGTTAAGAAAATATTATTCGTTCACTAATATGCTTCATAAAACCAGGGGCATCGTTTTAAAGACCTTTAATTATTCAGAGTCAAGTTTAATTGTTCATGTGTTGACCGAAAAATTCGGCACACAATCTTATTTATTGAAAGGCGTTCGAAAAAATAAATCAAAAATTAAAATGTCTATGTTGCAGCCTTTGCATTTACTAGACATGGTGGTGTATCATAAGCCAAATGGAGGCTTACAGAGCATTTCAGAAATAAAGAACGACCCAATATTATCCGAAATTCCTTATGATATTGTCAAAACATCTTTGGCTATTTTTATTTGCGAATTAATTTATGTGACTTTAAAAGAAAGTAATACCGACGAAGAATTGTTCGAGTTTGTATTTCAATCTATTCAATTATTAGATTTGACGCAGGCGCCTTTAGCAAATTTTCATTTGTTTTTCATGATTCGCTTTGCAAAGTTCTTGGGAATTTATCCGGCTTATTCTGCAAAAGAAAGCGATTTATATTTTGATGTGCAGAACGGTATTTTTATTTCGCATATTCCTTCACATCCTGTATATATGGAGAAAGAAAATACCGCCTTTTTAAAGAAAATGATGCAAAGCACTTTTGACCAAGCGGCCAATCTGCAGTTGAGTTCCGAAGAAAGAAAAAAATTCCTAGTAGCGCTAATTGCCTATTATCAGTACCACCTAGAAGGTTTCAAGGGTTTGCAATCTCACGTAGTTTTAGAAGAAGTTTTAAGTAATTGATTTTATTTCAAACCAATTTCTCTTAAACGTTCATCTAAATATGCACCTGCAGTAATGTCTGTGTATTGTTTTGGATTATCTGTATCTACGCAATTTGCTAAACAACTCAAATCCATTTCAGATTTAGGGTGTAAGAAGAAAGGAACCGAGTAGCGAGAATTTTTCATTAATTCTCTTGGCGGATTAACCACACGGTGCGTTGTAGATTTTAATTTATTGTTGGTTAGTCTTTGCAACATGTCACCTACGTTTACAACAATATCATCTTCAATTGCTGTTACAGGATACCATTTATTATCTCTTGTTAAAATTTGTAAACCATCGGCACTTGCACCAATTAAAAGCGTAATTAAATTGATGTCTTCGTGCGCGCCTGCTCTTACAGCATCTGCAGGTACAGCATCTGGGTTTTCAATTGGAAAATAATGAATGGCTCTCAAAATGCTATTGCCATTTGTAATGTCGTTTTCGAAATAGTTTTCGGGTAAGTTTAAATAAACAGCAATTGCTTTTAAAAGTTCCGTACCTGCTTTTTCTAGTTTTTGGTAAACTTCTTTGGTAATGCGATTGAAGTTTGGATTTTCAGTAATTAAAATATTATCCGGATAAACTTCTGTAGGTAAATTATCTCCTGAAAGAAATTGACCTACTTGCCAAAATTCTTTTAAATCTGGAGTGTTCGCGTCTTTTGCTTTCTCTCTGCCTTTGCTGGTGTAGCCCCTTTGACCAGCAAGCTCCATAATTTCATACTTTTTTTTCAGCGCTTCGGGTAAATCAAATAAAGCTTTTACTTCTTGATATAATTCATTGATTAGCGCTTTGCTTAAACCATGGTTGCGAATGGTTACAAAACCAGTTTCGTTAAAAGCATGTCCAATGGCATCCGAAAATTGTTTCCTTTGTTCGGCGTTACCTTGTGTATAATCTAATAAATCGAGGCGATGAATAATTGTATTTTCCATTTTGCTGGGGCAATTTTATCAAAAATAGTAATATTATAAATATTTTTAAACTTAAGGCTGTTCTTGTTCTTCTTGCTCTTGTAGTTTTTCCTTTATTTTCTGCATTCTACTTTTTTGCTTAGTAGAATCACTTTTAGCTGCGGTGCTTGGTTTAGCTTTAATTCCAGGAATGTCTTTCTCCCATTCAGCTGCGCCTATTTGTTGTTGTTCTTTAAATTCCGCTTCTTTATCAAACCAAGAGTTAAATTCATCTTTCAATACCTGTTTAACTTCTTTGCCTTCTTTTTTCAAATCAGCAGCTAATTTCTTTTTAATCCCTATTTTATCTATCCCAAATTTTGGGTTCTCGGCATCGCCATACATTTTAATATACAAAACTGTTTTTCCTCTTCCATCATCTTCTAATTCACCAAACTGTTCATCTCCAAGTTTTTTAGATTTTTTCTTGAGTATGTCAGATAATAAAATTTTTAATTGATAATCGATGATGTTTTCAAAATTATGTGTGCCTGCTAAATCTAAATTTAGAGCATTGCTTTGGATGTGCATATTCGGAATATAAACGATGCTGTTTTTAATTGAAAGTGTATTTTCAAGGCTGGCAAACTTTAAGTTTTTCAATTCATTTACATCAATGTATTTTGAAAGAGCTAACATGGGTTCGAAATTAAGCAATTCACCATTCTCAATAAGAATAGGCCCATCAGCGGTAATTGCATTAATGTTAGGTGCTAAATATTTATCCCAAATGGTATGCACCTTGATAGAAGCAGTTGCCAAACCTTTTAAGTTTTTAGACTGAATAATTTCTAAACCAAACTCATCAAATTCGTAAAAGAATTTGTTGAGGTTGATTTTTTTCAGATTCACATCCGCGTCGATTTTAATTTGTTCTTTATTTTTAGCGTCCAGTACTATTTTTGCAAACACCAATCCATCTTGCGCTTCAAAAGAAAGAAAATCTGTTTGCACTTGTTGGTTCTGAATTATTAATTTTCCACCTAGCTGCTTTGCTTTAAATTTATTAAAAACTAAATTCTTTACTTCTAGGTTTAAATTACATGCTAAGCGAGGGTTAATTTGAATGAGGTATTCGCTTTTGCTATTATTTGTTGGCGTAGAAGAAAGCAATTCTCTTAAATTCAATTGATTGGATTTAACCGTAGCGTCAATTTGTACGGCTTGGTTAGGAAATAACAGAAAGCCAAGTAAATTCCTAAAATATCCATTGATCGCCATGTCTGAACCACCTATTTGCGCACTTAATTGATTGATTTTCAAATCATTTTTTTCAAATGCAAAATTCCCATTGATGCTTTTGCAATTTAAGCTACTATTCGGGAGCTGTAAGGCTGCGTTTCTAATATCAACAGTTCCTTTTGCGTTTGTTCTTTCAATGTTATTTGCCGCTTTAAAATCGCTCCACAAGCCATCGAAGCTGGCATTCATTAGCAGTTCTCCATTTTCAAATTCAACTTTTGAATCTGGAAAAATTTCAGCAAACTTATTCAGGTTAGCTGCAAAGGCTAAAGACAATTGTATGCGTGGATTTTCAAAATTTTTAACGGTAGCGCTTACGTTTATTTTTTTACCGTCTAACGTTCCATTTAATTTATCAACTATTAATTCAGCAGATTGCAAGGAATATGACTTCCCATTATTGAAACGAATATTTAATTCAATATTTTCAATTTTTTGTTTCTTTATTTTATCGCTTTGAATAATAAACGTTCCATTTTTTACACCTGCATTGATGCGAATACTGGGTGCTTTTTTTGGTCCAATTTCTCCATTAATATTGGCATCGAAGAAAAAATCTCCGTTGCTATTGTATTCTTTTAATGCGGCTTGTTGTGCAGCAGGCAATAGGCTTATGAAAGATTGAATGCTCATTTCAGAACCCTGAACATTTAATTTTATTGTCTTATTTGTTGCTGCGTATTGAATGCTTCCTTTGCTATCTAACTTAATTTCAGGTAATTCTACGTGTAAGGTTTTTAAGTCAAATTGGCTTTTGTTTAAATTAACAAAAAGCACAGTAGCTATTTTTGCTTTTTTGTTTTTGATGTAATTTTTACCGCCAAAATTGATGTTTTCTAATTGTGTTTCTAAATCGGCGGTTAGTTCAAATTCTTTTTCGTTGAAATTGCCATTTACTACACCGTCCTCCACTAAGAAATTAATTTTTTTATTGTTTTGTAAATCCTTAAAGTGAATGCTGCTATTTTTTAAACTAATTTTATCAATCGAAAAATTAAAACTTTCGTTGCTGTTTTGGCTTGCTTTCCAAATGCTGTAATTTGGATTTCCTAAAGAATCAATGACAATATTGATCTGTGCATCTTCGAGGTATAGTTTTTTGATGTGGTAGTTTTTATTTACCAAATCCCAAACGTTAAACAATAAGGAAATGTCTTTGGCTTTAACTAAGTTGTTTTGGTGGCCATTATTGCTTTCTTTCATCTCCACTTCAGGGAAAGAAATGGCTGCAAAAGGGAAGTGTTCAAACAAAGAAAACTCAATTTTACCCACTTTTATGGGCGTATTGAGTTGTTTATTCAGCTCCCCAACCGCTAAATTCTTAATTTCATCTTGGTAGATAAACATGACCACAAATCCCTGCACAACAATTAAAGTTGTGATAATCAGTGTCCAAAGGCTTATTTTTTTAAATTTCGTCATCTTTATACTAACGCAAAATACTTAGCTATAAACATATAAAAAATCTTTTTTAAAATAATTTTTGGAAATCAGCATTAGGAGTCTATATTTGCAGTCCTTAATAAAGGGAAAAGGGAGATTAGCTCAGCTGGTTCAGAGCACCTGCCTTACAAGCAGGGGGTCACTGGTTCGAACCCAGTATCTCCCACAAAAAAAAGCTTAGCATTTGCTAAGCTTTTTTTATTTAATCTCTTTTAGCTTTTCTTTGATCACCCTATCAAGTTCAATTGGATCTTGCGAACCAATGATATAAACCAAGCCGTCTTTGTCAATTAATTTTACAGCATACTTACCATGCGCATAAAAACGAATGGTACCTTTTTTATGTAAATTGTATACAGGGTTATTGATAAAGAACGGACTGTATTTTACAATCTCACATGAAGCAATACTATGAAAATCTATTTTTACTTTTTTTGTGCTCCAAAGCCCAGTTAATATAAGGCTTCCGTTTTGCACGATGGTTCTGTAGTGCGTTAAGAAAATAAATAAAATAGAAATCAACATTACGCCAGAGCAAACTACTAAGAATAGGTCTCCTTCTTCGTGTCGATTGCTTTCTTCAGAAATAAAGTAAGCGGCAACACAAAATAATACAACAGCAAATCTCCAACTAGTCCAGAATCGAACAGAGCCTAAGGTTTGTCTTTCGTCAAAAAGTGTATTTTTCATTTTATATTAAATAGATAGGTAGCGTTGCTGTTTTGGGTTACTTTATATTGATCACTAATTCGATGCCCAATTATCCAAACAATATCAGTGCCAGAAACCATTACAAAGGTATTGTCTTTTTCAATTAAGGAGAACTTTTCGTCAATAAAAAAATCACTTAATTTTTTATTCCCTTTCATACCTAAGGGTTGAAAGTAATCTCCGGTTTGCCATTTACGTATGGTCAATGGAAACTGTAGTTTGTTTGCGTCTAAGCAGGCCTGAGTCGCTCGCATTTGTGACAAATCTGGCACGGAGGTGCTTTCTATTCCCGTTATCACTAAAGGCCCCAAATCAAGCATCTGCGTGTCTTGTTCCCAAAGAAAAACCGAATTCGCATTCGACTCAGCCAATTCCTCGTTGTTCAATTCGGCAATTAACAAATGCGTTCTGTCTTTTACCAAGCGGTGGCTTGCCGAAAAAAATTGTAAACCGGCTTGTTTAGGCAAAGCATCCCAACAGTCATTAATGCTGGTAGTTGCAAAGCCATATGCTTTCAAAGTTTGCGTTAAAAAGAATTTTCCTTGCGCTAAATTACTAAGCCAATCAATTTCAATCCGTGCAATTCCATCTTCCTTACTTATTCCTATTGCTTGTAATTCTTGCAGCCAATTATTTTTAATGATTTCAATTTCCGAAAGTTCGGCAATGGTTTCTGCCATTTGATTTTCGAAATTTGGGTTGATTGCTTCGAATGCAGGAATAATATGATGGCGAATATTGTTTCGCAAATAGCTGTCTTTTTGATTAGAGCTGTCTTCTTGCCAAGCATACTTTTCACTTAGTGCATATGCTAAAATTTCTTTTTTAGTAAAAAGTAGGAGTGGGCGTTTAATTTTTTCTTTGAGCGAAGCGATGCCGTGTAAACCAGCAATTCCGGTGCCTCTGCTTAAATTAATAAAAAAAGTTTCAACGCTA
>JBDKFN010000024.1:0-23958 GCA_039798705.1 Bacteroidota bacterium | reverse complement strand
GCTTCATTCTTTCCGAATGACCCGAAGATTTCTTTCTTCTTTTCAGTACTTAAATACATTTCTAGAAATGTATTTAAGTACTGAAAAGAAGAAAGAAATCTTCGGGTCATTCGGAAAGAATGAAGCTGATACAGGATCAGCAGAAGGCCAAATTGCCTTATTTACACACAGAATCAGTCATTTAACTGGTCATTTAAAGAAAAATCGTAAGGACTTTTCTACTCAATTATCACTAACTAAATTGGTTGGTAAACGTAGAGCGTTGTTGAACTACTTAATGAAGAAAGACATCAATCGCTACCGTGCAATTGTGAAGAAATTAGAATTAAGAAAATAATTTTTCATGTTTTATGTTTTAAGAGCCGTCTCTGGATTTTTCCAGAACGGCTTTTTTCGTTTCTAATACGCTCTATCATTGAGTGGTATTAAAATTTTATTATGTACCTTTGTTCCGTTAAAAAATAATATATATATGTCGAAAATTGGAATTACCCACGAGTTTGAAATGGGTGATGGAAAAAAGATTTCCATCGAAACAGGAAAATTAGCTAAACAGGCTGATGGATCTGTTGTTGTAAAAATGGGAGATACGATGCTCCTAGCTACTGTTGTTTCTTCTCAAGATGCAAAAGAAGGTTCAGATTTCTTGCCTTTGTCAGTAGATTATCAAGAAAAATATGCTTCTACAGGTAGAATACCTGGTGGCTTTTTGAAAAGAGAATCAAGATTATCAGATTACGAGATTTTAATCAGTAGATTAATTGACCGTGCATTAAGACCAATGTTCCCAGAAGATTACCATGCTGACACACAAGTAATGGTTTCTTTAATTTCTGCGGATAAAAATATCATGCCAGATGCTTTAGCTGCTTTAGCTGCATCAGCTGCTTTAACAATCAGCGATATTCCATTTAATGGCCCAATCTCTGAAGTAAGAGTTGCACGTATTGATGGAAAATTAATCATCAACCCATTAATTTCAGAATTAGCAAATGCTGATATCGAATTAATCGTTGCTGGTAACGCACAAGATATCTGTATGGTAGAAGGTGAAATGAATGAAGTTTCAGAAGACGAAATGGCTGAAGCGATTCGTTTTGCTCACGCTGCTATAAAATTGCAAGTGCAAGCACAATTAGATTTATTAGCTAAAGTTGGTGCAAAAACGAAAAGAACTTACAAACACGAACCGGATGCAAATCCAGCATTAGAAAGTCAAATCAAAGCATTTGCTTACGATAGAATTTATGCTGTTGCAAAATCTGCATTAGGAAAAGATGAGCGTTCAGTAGCATTCAAAGCTATTCGTAAAGAATTTGAAGCAACAGTTGCGGAGCAAATGTCTGATTCAAGCTTTGTTTATTTATTGAAAAAATACTACCACGATATTGAAAAAGAAGCAATTCGTGCAATGATTTTAAATGATGCGATTCGTTTAGATGGTAGAACAAACAAACAAATTCGTCCAATTTGGTCAGAAGTAGGTTACTTACCTGCTGCTCACGGATCTGCAGTTTTCACTAGAGGTGAAACACAATCTTTGACTTCTGTTACTTTGGGAGCGAAGACAGACGAGCAATTAATTGACGGAGCGATGTTCTTTGGACATAACAAATTCATGTTGCATTATAATTTCCCTGGTTTTTCAACTGGTGAAGTACGTCCAAATCGTGGTCCGGGTAGAAGAGAAGTTGGACATGGTAATTTAGCGATGCGTTCTTTGAAAAAAGTATTACCAAGTGCTGACCAAAATCCATACGTAATACGTGTTGTTTCAGATATCTTAGAATCAAATGGTTCTTCATCAATGGCAACTGTTTGTGCGGGTACATTAGCATTAATGGACGCGGGTGTAAAAATTAAAGCACCAGTTTCTGGAATTGCGATGGGATTAATCTCTGACCCACAAACTAAAAAATATGCAATCCTTTCGGATATCTTGGGTGATGAAGATCACTTAGGAGACATGGACTTTAAAGTAACAGGTACTACAAAAGGTATCACTGCTTGTCAAATGGACTTGAAAATTGATGGTCTATCATATGATATGTTAGCAGAAGCTTTGAACCAAGCAAAAGAAGGTCGTGCGCACATCTTAGGTGAAATGATGAAAACCATTGATGCACCTCGTGAAGATTATAAAGCACATGCTCCAAGAATTGTTGAAATGAGAATTGCAAAAGAGTTTATCGGTGCAATTATCGGACCTGGAGGAAAAATCATTCAAGAAATGCAACGCGAAAGTGGCGCAACTATTAGCATTGAAGAAAAAGACAATATGGGTATTGTTCAAATTTATGCTGATAATAAAGAAGCCATCGATGCTGTTTACAATAAAATTAAAGGAATTACTGCAACTGCAGAAGTAGGAGAAGTTTACGAAGGTAAAGTGAAATCAATTATGCCATTTGGTGCATTTGTTGAAATTATGCCTGGTAAAGACGGCTTATTACATATTTCTGAAATCGATTGGAAACGTTATGAGACAATGGATGGTGTACTTACCGAAGGTCAAATAGTTAAAGTTAAATTAATTGACATCGATAAGAAAACTGGAAAAATGAAACTTTCAAGAAAAGTTTTATTGCCTAAACCAGAAAAATCGGAAGATGCAAAATCTGAATAATGAATAAAAAAAATCCCCGTTAAATTTTTAACGGGGATTTTTTTTGTCTAAAAATTAATTATTTCTTTTCAGGTCGTACAAATAAAGTATAGTTACCGCTTACTTTTACGTTAACTAATTCAGCAACTTTTTCCGATAATACACTTGGAATTTTAATGTTATGGTCTTTGCAAAGCACATCAAATTGACTATTTACTGTAACTGTAGACCCTTTAATAGTAATGGTTCCAGGGATTGACCTATCTTTGTCAACTCCGTGCATGGTGAGTTTACCACTTACTGTCACATTATATGTTCCATCTTTTTTCCAATCGATGTTTTCATTAATTTTTCCAACAAATTTTGCATTTGGAAATTGGTCACTTTCCAAGTAATTTTCATTAAAATGTTCTTGCATTAATGAACTTTTGAAAATAAAAGACTTTACTTGAATCATAAATAGAATGTCGTTTTTAGCTGTAGAAATTACAGAAGTTGCATTTGCAGTTTTAGCGTCTATGTCTTCCATTGCTGTGGAAGAAAAGAAGCTCACATTCATTGCTTTTGACTGAAATACTTCTTGTGCATTAGCGAATAAACCGCAAAATGCTAGCATAATTATTAAGGCGATTTTTTTCATCTTATTGATAATTAATTGGTTTAAAGTGCCAATATAATGAATATCTCAAAAAAAAGAGTTCTTTTAGCATAGGCTAAGCTTTATTTTTTCTTATTTTTACGTCATTATAAACCAATCAAATGAAACATTTAATTGCTCCTTCCATACTTTCGGCCGATTTCGCCAATTTACAATCTGACATTGAAATGATCAATCATTCTGATGCAGATTGGTTTCATGTTGATGTTATGGATGGTGTGTTTGTTCCAAATATTTCATTTGGTTTTCCAGTAATTTCTGCCATTAATTTCCATGCTAAAAAGCCATTAGATGTTCATCTAATGATTGTTGACCCTGATAGGTATTTACAACAATTTAAAGATGCTGGTGCTGCTATTTTAACGGTCCATTACGAAGCTTGTACACATTTGCATAGAACAATAGCTGCCATTCACGAATTGGGAATGAAGGCTGGTGTTGCCATTAACCCACATACTCCAATTAGCGTTTTAGAAGACATCTTACCGCAATTGGATTTAGTTTGCATCATGAGTGTGAATCCAGGTTTTGGTGGCCAAAAATTCATAGAAAACACCTATCAAAAAATTACCAAATTAAGGGCTTTGGCTAAACAATTGAATACCGAAGTACTCATTGAGGTTGATGGTGGCGTAGGGCACCACAATGCTTTGGCTTTAATCAAAGCTGGTGCAGATGTGTTGGTCGCTGGAAATGCAGTCTTTGGCGCACAAAACCCTAGCGAAATGATTACCACCTTAAAAAAAATGCAGGTAGATAATCATTCAGCATAAGTTTCGTTAATCTTTCATGCAAAAACGACTTCCATTATTATTGCTATTGTTGTGTATTGTCAATTTTGGCTTTGCACAACGCAGCGCTAATATTTTCGGAAACGTTACCGATGATAAAGGGAAGACAATGCCTTTGGTTAATATTTCTATTGTGGGTACTAATATTGGTACTAAAACCAATGATTTCGGACATTTTGAATTGAAGGTTCCTGCTGATTCAAATTTTACGTTACAGTTTAATTCATTGGGTTTTGAAGCATATAAAATGGAATTAAAGCTCAAGCCAGGTGAACAAAAAAAAATCAATCATCAATTCAAACAATCAAGTTTTGCAATTTCACAAGTAGTCATCAATAGTGATTTAGATAGAAGAGAGGGGATCTCTAAAATTGATGCGAAACTACTTTCAAGTTTACCATCTGCATCCGGAAATTTCGAAGCGATTTTAAAAACTTTACCCGGTGTTCAATCCAATAATGAATTGAGTTCGCAATACAATGTAAGGGGTGGAAATTTCGATGAAAACTTAGTATATGTTAATGATGTTGAAATTTATAGGCCATTCTTAGTTCGCTCAGGACAGCAAGAGGGCTTGAGTTTTATCAATTCTGACATGGTTAAATCGGTTAACTTTTCTGCCGGTGGCTTTGACGCTAAATATGGAGATAAACTTTCTTCTGTATTAGATATTACCTATAAAAAACCTACAGAATTTGCAGGAACAGTTTCTGCCGGATTGTTAAATCAATCAATCAATTTAGAAGGAACCAGCCGCAATAGAAGGTTATCTTATTTATTTGGTTATCGCAAAAAATCAACAAAATATGTGCTTGGTTCATTGGATACAGACGGCGATTATCAACCTAATTTTAGCGATTTACAAACCTATATTAATTATAGTCTCTCGACTGATTGGGAGCTTTCTTTTATGGGTAATTATAATGCAAATAATTACATAGTTAAACCACAAAGTAGAGAAACAACCTTTGGTACTTTCAACGAAGTTTTAAGACTTTCTATCTTTTTCCAAGGTCAGGAAATTGACCAATACCAAAGTACTATGGGGGCTTTAACCGCAACCTATAACCCAACGGATTCATTAAAAATAAAATTCATTGCCACACAATATCAGTCATTTGAACAAGAAACATTTGACATTGAAGGGCAATATATTTTTGATGAAATTGAAAGCAATTTCGGTAAAGAAACATTTGGTCAAGTGAAAGCAAATAGGGGAGTTGGCGCAAATTTAAATCATGCTAGAAATTTCTTAAGAGCAAACGTGAGGTCTATTGAAAACAAAGGCCGTTTGGTACATAAGGGTAATTTATTTTTATGGGGTTTACGTTATCAAAATGAACAAATAAACGATCAATTGAGTGAATGGAATTTAATTGATTCTGCTGGTTACGCAATTTCAAATTCTAGTCAAATGATTCAATTGCACGATGTCATTCGAACTAAAATAAAATTGAATACGAACCGCATCAATGGTTTTATTCAAAACTCATTTGCTTTTAATAGTGATCAAAGTTTAAAACTTACAGCAGGTATTCGTGCAACTTATTGGGATTATACCAATGAACTTAATTTAAGTCCAAGAGTAACATTGTCTTATCACCCAAAATGGAAGCAGGACTGGGTGTTTAGGGCTTCTACAGGTTTATATTACCAGCCTCCTTTTTACAGAGAATTGAGAAATTACGATGGTACCTTATCTACCAATCCTGCTGCTCAAAAATCTATACATTATGTAATTGCAGCTGATAAACAATTCATTTCTTTTGGTGGTAGAAAATTCAAGTTTATTTCTGAAATGTACTACAAACAAATGGATAATATCATTCCATATGAAGTAGACAATGTGCGTATCCGTTATTATGCCAATGACAAGGCAAAAGCCTATTCAAAAGGAATTGATTTTAAAGTAAATGGCGAATTTGTGAAAGACTTAGAGTCTTGGTTTAGCTTATCTTTCATGAGCACTCAGGAAGATATTAAAAACGATCAAATAAATATTAAAGATATCAACGGTGTAGATTCGGCAAAAATATTTCCAGGTTATATTCCTAGGCCAACCGACCAACGATTTAATTTTTCTGTATTTTTTCAAGATAACTTAAATAGCGATCCTAGTTTTAAAGTTCATTTGAATGTGGTATTTGGTTCAAGGTTACCCTTTGGTCCACCAGATTTTGCAAGGTATAAAGACACCCTTCGCATGCCACCATATTGGAGGGCCGATGTTGGGTTTAGTAAAGAGTTTGTGAGCAAGAAAAATGGGGGTAAGGCGCAAATCGGACCCTTTAAATCTTTGATGTTTTATGCCGAAGTTTTTAACTTGTTTAAACGCTCCAATACCATATCCTATCTATGGATAAGGGACGTCAATGCACAACAATATGCGGTACCAAATTACCTTACTTCAAGGCAAATTAACATTCGTTTGGTTGGCAAGTTTTAAGTACTTGTTTAAGAGTTGATAGTTTTTAACTTTGTATGGTATTTTAACCTATAAAAAATGCCAAACAAACACAATTTCGGTGCAGGTCCTTGCATCCTTCCACAAGAAGTATTTGAAGAAGCAGCACAAGCTGTATTGAGCTGGGGAAATACCGGCCTTTCTATTTTAGAAATTTCACATCGTACACCAGAGTTTGAATCAGTTGTAGCGGAGTCTGTGCAATTGATAAAAGACTTAATGCAGGTGCCAGATGGTTACGAAGTAATTTTTGTTCAAGGTGGTGCAAGTTTACAATTTGGTATGTTGCCCATGAACTTATTAAATGACAACGAGACTGCAGGATATTTAGATACAGGTGTTTGGGCAAATAAGGCTTTGAAAGAAGCTAAATTATTTGGTCAGGTGAATGTGGTTGCAAGCTCAAAAGATGCCAATTATTCTTTCATCCCTAAGGATTTTGAAATTCCTTCAGATCTAAAATATTTCCATTGTACTTCAAACAATACTATTTACGGAACGCAATTGCAGTCATTCCCAAAATCACCTGTAAGTATGGTTTGTGATATGTCTTCTGATATTTTAAGTAGAGAAGTAAATGTTGCAGATTTCGATTTGATTTATGCTGGAGCACAGAAAAACATTGGTCCTGCGGGCAATACCGTGGTCATTGTAAAATCAAGTATTCTTGGAAAAGTAACTAGAAAAATTACTTCGATGCTCGATTACCAAATTCATATTGAAGGTGGTTCGATGTATAATACGCCTCCAGTATTTTCTATTTATGTTGCGATGTTGAATTTACGTTGGCTTAAAAAACAAGGCGGTGTAAAAGAAATGGAGAGAAGAAACATCGAAAAAGCAAATTTACTTTACAGCGAAATTGACCGTAACTCTTTATTTAAAGGTACTTGCGCGGTTGAAGACCGTTCAAAAATGAACATATGTTTTGTGATGAATGATGCTGCGCTAGAAAAAGAATTTTTACAAATGGCTGAAGCTGCAGGATGTATTGGTTTAAAAGGACACAGAAGCGTGGGTGGTTTTAGAGCTTCGATGTACAATGCATTGCCGCTTTCAAGTGTGCAAGTTTTAGTAGACGTAATGAAACAATTCGAAGCATTAAAAAAATAAAACATGAAAATATTAGCAAACGATGGTATTGATCCAATCGGTAAAAAAATGCTCGAAGATGCAGGTTTTACAGTAGATACAGAAACAATCCCTCAAGATCAATTATCCAGTAAATTAAATGCATACGATGCGGTAACGGTTCGTTCTGCTACAAAAATTCGTAAGGAATTAATAGATGCATGTCCAAATTTGAAATTGATTGGTAGAGGTGGAGTTGGAATGGATAATATAGATGTAGACTATGCTAAATCTGTAGGTAAAACAGTAATTAATACACCTGCAGCATCTTCAATTTCGGTTGCAGAATTGGTATTTGCACATTTATTTTCTGGTGTTCGTTTTTTAGCACAAGCCAATAGGGCAATGCCTTTGACCGGTGATAGCAATTTCAATGAATTGAAAAAAAATTATGCTAAAGGAGTTGAATTAAAAGGAAAAACTTTAGGAATTTTAGGCTTCGGCCGAATTGGTAGAGAAGTTGCTAAAATTGCATTTGGATTAGGAATGGATGTTGTAGCATACGACCTATTTGATTTTAATCCGGTTGTCGAATTGCAATTTTCAGGTGATATTAAATTACCATTAACAGTTCAAGTAGCTAGTAAAGAGGTTTTACTTCAAACCGCTGATTTTATTACACTTCACGTGCCTGCCATTGATGGAAAACCTGTAATTGGTGCAGCAGAATTTGCCATGATGAAAAAGGGAGCGGCAATTGTAAATTGTGCTAGAGGTGGTGTTATTGATGAGCAAGCATTAATAGCAGCACTAGATCAACAACATATTTCATTTGCAGGATTAGATGTTTTTGACAATGAACCTGTACCTGCAAAAAATATTTTAAATCACCCAAAAATCTCTTTGACACCACATATTGGTGCTGCAACTAACGAGGCGCAAGAGCGTATTGGTGTTGAGTTAGCCAGCTTAATTATTCAATTCTTTAAGCAATAATAATGGCTCAAATAAAAGCATTTAAAGGAATTAGACCGAGAAAAGATTTGGTAGAACAAGTGGTTGCAAAACCATTTGAAAAATTTTATACCGAAGCGGCATGCGTGATATTGAAGAATAATCCTATTTCTTTTTTGCATACCATTGAGCCATTGATAGCGAATCCTTTTCAACAAGGCTCTCGTGAAGAGATAGTCTTTAAAAAGGCAAAAGAATTTTTTGACGAATTCATGGAGGATGGTGTATTACAAAGCGATCCAACAGAAAGTATATACGCATACCGTACCTTAAATAGGGGCCAGTGGCAACAGGGCATATGGTGTTTAACCTCAATTGATGATTATTTAAATAATTCATTAAAGAAACATGAATTGACGCGTACCGAACGTGAAAAAGATTTAATAGAATATTTAGATAATACCGGAATTGATGCGAACCCTGTATTGGTTACCTATGAAGGCAATCAAACTATTCAAACAATTTTAGATCAAGTGATGGCGAACACGCCCGATTTTGACTACCATGCCAATGAGCAACAACATCAATTGTGGCACATCGATTCAACTGTTCAAATACAAACTTTAGTTACAGAATTTCAAAAGTTTAAAGCAACATATATTGCCGATGGCCATCACCGTGCCGCTGCCGCTGCTCTTGCGGGCACACAGCGTAGAAAAAATAATTTTAAACACAATGGAACTGAAGAGTATAATTTCTTTAGTACCATCTATTTCAGCTTTGATCAATTACATATTTTTGAATTTCAAAGAGTATTAAAAGACTTAAATGGCTTAACTAACAGCGAATTTCTTGCAAAAATTTCTGAAAATTTTGAGTTAATAATAAGTGATGCAGCAAAGCCGATGCACCCTCGTGCGTTTAAATTATACTTAGATCAAACATGGTATCATTTATCTCCAAAGTCATTAGATAATGCACTTACAGAGCCAGTTGATTTATTAGATGTGAGTATTTTACAAGAACATATATTGCATCCCATTTTGGGGATTGATAATCCAAGAAGAGATCCTCGAATTTCATTTGTTGGTGGAATTGTACCAATTGAAGAAATAACGAAAGGGATTGATGCTGGCGAAAATAAGGCGGCATTCATATTATATCCAACATCAATTCAAGAATTAGTTGCAGTTTCTGATGCGGGCTCTGTCATGCCTCCTAAGTCAACTTGGTTTGAACCAAAAATGCCTTGTGGCCTTGTGGTTCATAAGGTTTAGTTATTATTTCACTTTTAATTCCAAATAAAGTGATTCCACTTTTGTTCTTGCCCAAGGTGTTTTTCTTAAAAATGTCAAGGAAGATTTTATGCTTGGATCGTGTTTGAAACAATTGATTTTAATGGCTTGGTCTAAGTACTCCCAGCCATAATTAGCAACTAAAAATTCGAGTATTTGTGCAAGGGTTATGCCATGTAATGGGTTGTTTTTTTGAGTATCCATGTTATGCCTCTTCTTCGAAAAATTCTTCTAAAGAAGCAAAATAAATATCATTCCAACCATCTATCATGTCTTCAAATGCTTCGTCTGGTATATTGGTTTGCGTAAGTTCAATTGAAGTAACGTCTGGTCTTTTACCTGGGTGTAATTTAAAGGTAACGATAGATTCTTCTGGTTCACCATCGAAATACCAATGTTGTACTATTTTTTTATTTGTTTCAAATGATAAGTTTTTGCCGCAGATATCACCTTCAAATAACGAAAATTCGCTGCCTTCTTCCGTGCTCATTTGCGCTTCCGCTCCAGACCATAATTGAATGGTTATAGGGTTCGTAAGTGCTAAGTATACTTGATCTGGACTGGTTGGTAATTCGTAGTATTTTTTGAATGTTTTCATGTTGCAATTTATAAAATAAATTTTTCTCCTTTTTGCGGGATCGTAACTTCGTAGTTTTTTGTTCTTAATTTGTTCGCTAATTGATTCATGGAATCTTTTTCCCCATGCACCAAAAATACCTTTTTTAATTTAGTTGAAGGTGTTGCTTCGATGAAATTCAACAAACCATTCTGATCAGCATGTGCACTGAAAAGGTCTGTTTGCTTGATACTAGCAAAAACATAGAGTTCTCGGCCATAAATCTTTACCATTGGAATGCCATCTAATAGTTTCCTACCTAGCGTTCCTTTTGCACAATATCCAATGAATAAAATAGTGCAATAGTAATTCTGTAAGTTGAAATATAAATGGTCTTGGATACGCCCGCCTTCAAGCATTCCAGCAGATGAAATGATGATACAAGGTTCAAAATAATCTGAAATTTGTTTGCTTTCATTCAGGTTTTCGACATAATCTAGCGTGTCAAAAGTAAATTCATCACCATTGCTTTGGTAAAATTCCTTTGCGCTGTCATTCAATAAATGATGGTGTTTGCGATAAACATCTGTACCCGCCATTCCTAATGGACTATCGACGAATACTTTTACAGGAGGAAGTTTTTTACTTGCAAATATTTTATTGATACTATAAACTAACGCTTGTGTTCTTCCTACGCTAAATGCTGGAATGATCAATCTACCTGGCGTATCAATACAACTGTGTTTAATGTTTTCAATGAGTACTTCTTCGACCGTTTTGTCTTGTGAATGTAATCGTCCACCATAGGTTGATTCACAAATTAAATAATCAACATCTGAAATGGTTTCTGGATCGGCTAAAATGGGGTAATTATATCGACCAATATCACCTGAAAAAGCGACTCTTTTAATTGTTTCCGCTTCTTTAATTTCAAGTAATATGGAAGCTGCACCAAGCAAATGGCCAGCAGGTATAAGCGTAATGCTTAAGTTAGTTCGTGCTTCAAATTTTTTGTGAAATGGAATACAGAAAAAACGATCCATGGTATCCATTACATGTTTATGCAAATACAATGGCGCTTGTTTGAATTCATTTTTATGGCGACGACTTTTTTTGTCGCCTTTGTTTTTTGCTAAGAATACATTAACCGAATCTGTTAATAATAATTGACTAAGGTCTGCAGTTGCAGATGTACATATTATTTGGCCGTTATAACCATTTTTAACCAGTGTCGGTAAATTTCCAGAATGGTCTATATGTGCATGGGTCAGAATTACTAAATCGATGCTGCTAGGTTCGAATGGAAACAATTCATTTTCTACACTGGCTCTGTCTTTTTCATAATCTAATCCGCAATCAATGAGCACACGGTAGCCATCTTGCAATTCTATCAAATGCATACTTCCGGTAACTTGTTCTGCGGCGCCCCAGCTAGTGAAATTCATTTATTGTTTTTCTGTTTGTAATTGACTAAGGTATTTATATAATCCGCCTTCAGTTTGCATAAGCTCTTCATGGCTTCCATTTTCAATCACTCCGCCGTTTTCAATCACAACAATGCGATCTGCGGCTCTAATTGTAGATAATCGATGTGCAATGATGATAGAGGTTCTGCCTTTCATTAATTCTTCTAATGCTTCTTGTACTAATCTTTCAGATTCTGAATCAAGCGAGCTTGTTGCTTCATCTAAAATTAAAATAGCAGGATTTTTAAGCAATGCCCTTGCGATGGCAATTCTTTGTCTTTGTCCGCCAGACAATTTTACACCTCTTTCACCAACAATGGTTTGATAGCCTTCCGGAAACCCTTGAATAAAGCTATCTGCATTGGCTCTTTGAGCAGCTAATTTAATTTCCTCTTTAGTTGCATAAATTTTACCGTAAGCAATATTTTCTTCAATGCTTCCTCCAAATAATAATACATCTTGAGGAACGATGGCCACTTGATTTCTAATGTCTGTTAAAGAATAGGAGGTGGAAGGTTGGTTGTCAAATAATATAAGACCTGAATCGGGTTCATAAAATCTTAATATCATTGATGCAATAGTAGATTTTCCAGCACCGCTAGGCCCAACAATGGCAACCCTTTCGCCAACTTTAGCTTCAAAAGAAATTTCGTTTAATACTTTTATTTCTTTTCTAGAAGGGTAGTTGAAACTTAACTTTTCAAATCGAACAGCACCAACAATTTTTTTATCAATTTGATGCGCATCTTTTAATAATGGTAAATCTTCGTTCGATTCATTTAATAATTCAACTACTCTTTCGCTTGCGCCTACAATTTTTTGAAGTTGTGCATAAAGTTCAGCAAAACTGCCCATTGCAGCGCCAACAAAAGTAGCGTATAAAATAAATGAAGTAAGTTGTCCTACTGTAATTTCACCTATTTGGACAAGACTTGAACCATACCAAACTACCGCAACTATGGATCCGAATAAACAGAAAATAATAAAGGACGCAAATGCACCTCTGTATTTTGCACCTTTTAATGCTAGCAAAACCACTTGATCAACGGAGTTTGCATAACGATTGGTTTCATAGCTTTCGTTTACAAAGGCTTTAACATTTGCAATTCCTTGAAGTGTTTCTTCCACCACTACATTTGATTCCGCTAATTTATCTTGTGCTTTTTTAGATAGTGTTCGAATAAATTTCCCAAATACTACCGCAACAATTACCAAAACTGGAAATATGCTCAACATCATTAAAGTTAATTTTCCCGAAACCAAACTAAGTGCAATTACACCTCCAATAAAAACAATGATCTGACGAAGCAGTTCGGCAATGGTACCGGTTATACTATCTTGAATTTGTGCTAGATCTGCTGAAATTCTTGAATTGAGTTCGCCTACCCTTCTTTGAGAGAAGAAAGTCATCGGTAGCGTAATTAGTTTAAAATAGGTGTCTTTTCTTAAGCCCGCTAATGACCTTTCTGATACTTCTACAAACCAAATAACCCTAAAGAAAGAAAACGTAGCCTGAAGCAGTAAAACACCCATTAATAGCAATGCAATTTGATTGATGTTTCCAAACCCTTTAGTTGCAGCATCAATTAGCATTCCCATGGCTTTTGGAAAAGCCAAAGACGCGACACTAGAAAAAATCAAGAATAGTATTCCAATGAAAAATTTTCTACGGTGTGGGTGAAGGTATTTAACTAAAACTTTGACGTTCTTTAACGATTCTTTATTGATTTTTGCCTTAGGAAGCTCTTCCTCAGGTGTATTACTGCTGTTTAATCTTGCCCTGGCCATAATTGTATTTAAAAACTAAAAATATTCATTTATATCAGAACCAAATCGAGCTTTTTTTGTTTTTTATTCACATCCAAAAAAATACCTTTAAAATGCTGTTTTATCCGTTTTTTTTAGTTTAAATTTGATTAAAATACCAAGACATGAAAGTTCAATTATTCCTCGTTTTTTTGTTTTTCAGTTTAGCAGGTTGTACTTGGGAAAATCAAAATTCTAAGGGGACATTACAAGTAAAATTTCAACATACTTTTCAAAACTCCACATTGGTAATTTCCGAAAACAATCAATTAATATATACTACTACAACAGGGAATAAGTTCAATATTAAAAGTTTGAAATATTACATTTCTAAATTAACATTATATCAAGCCAATGGTATTAAATATGATGTGAATATGGTTAAACTGATCAACCCTATTGAGGCTAATGTTAATTATCAAAATTATACTTTAAGTAATATTCCTGATGGAAAATACACTAAAATATCTTTTCAATTTGGTGTAGATTCTGCAAGAAATTTATTTCCATTTGGTTTGCCAAATAATTCTGAAAACAATTCAATGGAATGGCCCTATACGTTAGGAGGTGGTTATCATTTTATGATGATGGAAGGCGTTTTCCAAAATTCAGCTAACGATACGGTTGGTTATGCAATTCATTTGGGTAAAACACCCAATCAGTTTTATAACGAATATCCGGTTGACTTAAATGTGAACGGAAATGACCTTAGTATTACATTTCAAGCGAATATTGACCAGTGGTTTAACGGAATCAATCAGATTAATTTAAACGATGGTTATGGATATATGATGGAAGATCAGCAAAAACAATTGTTGTTTAAACAAAACGGAGTAGGTGTATTTACGCTTAAATAAAAAATGAAAAAGTACTCAACAGCAGTAATATTGTTATTTATATCAATATTCATAATGCAGGCTTGCGTGGAGCATACTGCTGCGCCAGACGATACTTATGATTTTCAAGCACCTCCTTATTTTCCTCAATTAATTTCACCATCAAACAACCCTTTGACTAAGTCCGGAGTTAGTTTGGGTAGAATGTTGTTTTACGATCCAATTTTATCAAGTGACAGTACCATTAGTTGTGCAAGTTGCCATAACATATCGAGTTCATTTGCTGAAAATAAAAAATACAGTGTAGGAGTTGCAGGCGCTACCGGTGATGTCAATGCAATGGCAATAATTAACTTAGCATGGCAAAGAAAATTCTTTTGGAACGGACGTGCAGGAAGCTTGGAGGAGCAAGCGTTGGGGCCAATAAACAACCCATTAGAAATGCACGAAACAAGTGAAAATGTGGCTGTAAAACTAACCCATTCTAAAACTTATGCGCCTTTGTTTAAAAAGGCATTTGGAACGTCAACAGTTACACCAGAAATGATTGCTAAAGCAATTTCACAATTCGAGCGAATCATTGTATCTAATCAATCGACTTATGATAAGTTTTATGAAATTCAAGAGCGCGCATTTACCGCAGATGAATATGCAGGATTCAGAATTTTCTTTACTGAAAGAGGGCAATGCTTTCATTGTCATGGTGCAAATGGCACGTTACTCGCTCATAATTTAGATACTATTTTTAGAAATAATGGATTGCTAACTGATCAAGAAATGATTGGAAAAGGACTTTCGTTTGTTTCAAAGAAAACTACAGATGATGGAAAGTTCAAAGTTCCAACTTTACGTAATATTGAGTTGACAGGGCCATACATGCACGATGGTCGATTTGCAACACTAGCCGATGTGATGGATTTTTACAGTTCAGGAATTAAGCAAAACAGGAACTTAGATATCAATTTCACTAAATCCCCCGAAAGGCTTGAGCAGTATGGTGGTTTGGGTTTAACTACTGTTGAGAAGCAACAATTAATTGCGTTCTTAAATACTTTAACAGACACAGCTTTTACACACAATCCAGCTTACCAAAATCCTTTCAAAAAATAATTTATTGTTTGATTATTTTTTCAAATTGAATGCCTTCTGCTGTTGTAATTTTTAAAGTGTAAATTCCATTAGGAATGGTATTTAAATTTAACTCAATAGTGCTTGCATTTATTTGTTCCTGCAAAATAATTTGCCCCAGTTGATTCAATAATGTACAGTCGTTGATTTTAACATTTTCTGTACTTCGAAGCCTGATAAAATTTTTACTTGGATTAGGATAACAAACTATGCGATTTCGAATTTGATTAATTGGTTGAATTCCATCGGGCATGATTTGATTTTTAAATAAAACTAAACCGCCCTGAGGGTTGCCTGCTATGAGTTCTGGCTTGTTATCTCCATCAATATCTGCCATACTCATTCCAAATCCTCCATTACTCAAAGTATATTGTCCTTGAATTAAATTGATAGAGTCTATCAAAACAGGGCCTAAAGACATCAATAGTTGGTCAATATGATTGAAAATATAAACTTTTCCATTGGCATTTGAAACTACTAACCGCTCGCGATCTGCGCTAAATAATTTTTGAATTACTGCTGTTGTTCTGCCACTTGGAAAACCTGAAACGGCTCTCATGTTTATTTTAAAAAGTGAATCTGTGATTAATTTAAATTTAGGTTCGACTGTAGAGGAGGTGTCTTGCCAATAATTGATATTGTCAAATCGTTCCCCTGAAATCATTGCCTGTCTTGTGTTAGCGCTTAAGTTATTGTTTAAAAACGGGGTAGATAAATTTCCCACATCTAAGCCAGTTAAATAATTAGACTTAAAATTAAATTGAAAAGGATTATTTGCACCTGCTGTATTTTCAAAATAATAAAATGTTCCATCGTTTGCTCCTGTAATCATGTCTAAATCGTTGTCATGATCTACATCTCCAAAAGTAGGAACCATGTTAGAAATGTTAAAACTAGATAAAGTCCACATGTCTCTACTCACAAGCTCAAATGCAGGGCTATTAATGGTTCCAACATTTTTATAAGCAGTTAAACCAGCTTTATAAGTACCATTTGACTGAAAATATCCGGTAGTACTCACTATAAAATCCATCAATCCATTTTGGTCAAAGTCAACAAAAACAGGGTGGGAGCCTTCTCCAACCTCAATCATTTCTTCTTCTAAAAATGCGTTAGTAGTTAACACAAAATCTGGAGCTGCATCGGTTCCTTGGTTTAAGTATAATTTTATATTTTCAAAATTATCTGCATTTCCAGTAGTATTTGGAACAGCAATTAAATCTCTTTTATTGTCATTGTTTACGTCTATGAAAAATGCGGCAGGAAAACTCTCCACAAGTATAGGATCTGTTGCTGGATAATACCTGAAAAACTGCGTAAATATTGGGTTTGAATTGCTTTCGCTATTCACCAATAAATACATATTATTACAACCAATATCACCAATAAGAATGTCTTTTTTACCGTCACCATTTGAGTCAAAAACCAATAAAGTTGATCCGGAATGTTTTCCGCCGTTTAATTTATTGCTAACTAAAGTTTCGAATTCTGATTTTGTGAATTCTGGAATATATCGATTACCAGTCGCACAAGGTCCACTTTGGTATTGTAAAGAAACATTGCAATTTTGATAGGATTCTCTAAACCTTCCCCAACATCTTTTATGTACTATAAAATTATTAACGGAATCTTTAACACCATATGTTTCCATCGACATATTTTTATACATGTAAATTCCATCGCCTGCTGTATCAATTCCTAGCTCCATACTTAAGATATCTACATCACCATCATCATCCACGTCTAAAATAGCTGGCATGTCTGCAGGGCCGCTGTAAAGCCTAGTTAGAAAAGATCCAAAATCTGCTTGTACATCTCCATTAACTAATTCGAATGAAATTCCATTTTGAATAGTGGAAGTATTCTTATAAATTTTAACTCCACCTGGAATTGCTGTAAAAATATCTTCTTTACCATCGCCATTATAATCAACCATTAGCACCCATTCTGTGAGTTTTTTAGGAAATTTTAAAGCGTATTGTGGTGCGTATTCATAGGCTATTTGTCCTGTAATACCTTTATTTAAAAAGCAGCTAAATTTCCCCCCTTCTCTGTCAAATACAACTAAATCTTTTTTGCCATCAAAATCTAAGTCACATGCCGAAAACTGCGGCACATCAAAGCCTCCAGCAAATGGTAAGCTGATACTTTTATTGTTTTGATTGACTGGAATCGTATTTGGGTAGGGAACAAAACCTCCTGTGAAAATTTGAGCAACTGCTATTTTAACTAAAAAAAAACACTCAAGGAATAATATTTTTTTCATTTATTTTTTGATGATTTTTGCTGAATAAAAATTTTGATTGGTTTGAATCTCTACTAAATAAAAACCATTTTCGAAATTTTGGCAATTTAAATTAATGGAATTCCCCTCAATCTTAACGGGTGCATCTATTGCTTCTCCTAATAAATTGGTGATGCGAACATTTAATGCAATTTCGTTTAAGGGTAAATTTAAGTAAAATTCTGAATGACTAGGATTCGGAAAGGCATTTATCTGTCGCACCTGTTTTTGATCTATGCCAACAGGTGGGGGAGGACTCGCGTTCCAATAAATTGCAACGCCACCTCTAGGAGTTCCAATTATTAATTCTGATTTTCCATCATTGTCAATATCCGCTAAGTCAATTTTAAATCCCCCATTGGCATAGCTAAATTCACCTTGGATTAAATTTACTAAACCACTAACTTTTACGTTTGCGTTATTTGGGTCGCTATATAAACTATCTAATACATATAAATAACCATTACCATCACTGAAACAAAACCGATCTTTATCATTATTAAATAGTTTTTTAATGCACACCGATGCACGACTACTAGGGTATAAGAAAATTTTACTCAAATTAATTTTATAGAGGGAGTCAGTGGCTAAAGCATAAGCAGGCTGGTTATTAGACTGTCCTTTAAGGAAATTAATGTTGTAAAAATTTTCACCGGTAATTAAATCTTGAATGCCATCTTTGTCAAGGTCGTAAACACTCGGGCTGGCATTGTTTCCAATATCTAAATTAGGAAAACTATTGGGAATGAAATTCAAATTAAAAGTTTGTCCTGCACCTGCGGTATTTTGGAAATAATAAAAATTACCATCTCCACTGCCACAAATCATGTCTATATCTGCATCGCCGTCCGCATCAAAAAATACCGGCGACATTTTTTGAATTCCTATGCTTGAGAAATTACCATAGTCTCTGGTTTGCAACTCAAATTTGGGGTAGTTACTTGTACCTGTATTTTTATATAATGTAAGTCCACTTTGATAAGTTCCATTGCTTTGAAAATAGCCGGTACTCCCAATTATGATATCCATTAATCCATCTTGGTTGTAGTCGACAAAGCTAGGACAAGCGCCTTCTCCAACATCTATTTGTTCATCTGCTAAGAAGTTTGCTTTATCAAAAACAAAATAGGGAATAGTGCTAGTGCCTCTGTTAAGGTATAAGTAAACATTGCCAAAATTACGACTTGCATTAGGTGTATTCGGGCATGCGATTAAATCTTTTAAGCCATCGTTATTCACATCTAATAAAAAAGCAGCAGGGAACGTAGCAAAATTTAAAGGAAGAGAAGAAGGAAAGTTATTGGTAACCTGGTTCATAATGGCATTGGTATTGTCTGTGCCATTTATAGCTAAATACATTTGGTTACAACCTGCATCTCCAATCAACACATCATTTTTTCCATCACCAGTAAAATCATATACTAAACAGGTTGAACCCGCGTGCCTTTGGGTTTTGTTTATGTTCGAAATATTATTTTGATACTCACTCAGGCTTAATGAGTTTAGATCTTTACTGCCTGTGCTGCAAGGTGTGCCAGCGTAATTCAATAAAATAGTACAACCATTATTATCTTCGATAAACCTGCCCCAACATCTTTTCCAAATTATAAAAGTATCAATACCCGCAACGCCTGTTTTTTCTACCGTTAAATTTTTAAACCATTCTATGGGTTCGCCAGGAGTTATGGTTGCAGTGCCAAATCTTAAGATGTCTAAATCGCCATCTCCGTCTACATCTGCAATGCTAGGTATATCATTTGAAGGTACTCCAATTGCTATGGTAAATTGACTGGTACTAAATAAAATATTATCAAAAATTAATTTAAACTTTAAACCAGTAGAATCATTTGAAATATTTTGGTAGCAGGCAATTCCTCCATTTTTATCACAAAATAAATCTTCTTTTCCGTCGCCATTGAAATCTGCCATCAATAACCATTCTCCTATTGGAGGGAATCTATTTACATAACGTATATCATAGCGGTATTTTATTTCATTGTAACCACCTTCATTAATAAAACAGGAAAGTATTGCACCTTCACGATCGTGAACAACTATGTCTTTTTTTCCATCCAAATCTATGTCGCAGCTTGCAAATTGAGCAGCATCTATTCCGCCAGCAAAAGGGTTGGCTAAATTTTTGCCATTTTCTATCACCTCAATTGCTGTTTTTTGCGTGTTATAGGGTCTAAAGTCTAAAATTTGTTGGGAATAGCCAGAAATGGCTACATTTAAGAGAATGCTTATAAATCCCAATATTTTTTTCATTTTTGTAATTACAATACCCCTAAATATGCGCAAAATTTTTACAATTCTATTTACTTTTTTGATAACATTGCAGTTGCAAGCACAACATACAGTGTATTTTAACCTTTCAGAGCTTTTTCCAATTCATGATTTTGAATTAGCCAAATCTACTGTTAATGGCCAAGCCCAATTAAGCATTGATGCAATTCAAGCTGATGAAAATTTAGATAAAAGTATTGAGGGTAAATACGAATTTGTAATTAATGGATTTGTAGAAAAAGTAGATTTTAAAAATGGAAAAGCTGCATTGCCAGCAGAAATGAACAGCGATATATTGTTCTTAAAACACGAAGCCGCTAACACTTCTATCTATCATTTGTATTATGTATTAGCAGGTTTTGTCATTCCAATACCACTATGGTTACTCATTATCATACCACTCTTTATTGTCATAGTCGCATTGCTAATTAAGCGAATAATTATGTTGTTATTAATCGTCTTATTTGTTTTGTTTTTTATGACACAAGGCATTGATTTTTCTTCGTTTATCAATTTAATGACATCGGCTTATCACTCTTTGTTTTAGGCTTTTTTAGAACGGATAACCTATACCAAAATTGAAGTTAAAGAAGCTATAGTTATTGGTATTTTTCCAATCTGAATTATTGATATTTTGAATCACCCATCGGTTCTCGTTTTCAAATCGAGGGTCTCTTACTTTTAATCCAAGGTCAAATCTGAAAAGTAGGAATCGATAATCTAATCTTAAACCAACACCTGTTCCTATTGCTAGTTCTTTATAAAAAGCACTGGGATTGAAACCTTCAATATCTGATGATTTCTTTTTAATATCCCAAACATTTCCAAAGTCAACGAAACTTGCACCTTTGAGTTTTGCACCAATAAAACGCTCTAAAATATCAAACCTATATTCAACGTTTCCCTCTATTTTTAAGTTACCGGTTTGATCTAAGTTTAATGAAGAAAGGTCTATGTTATTATAGCCGCCTGGCCCTACAGAGCGGGCTCTGAAAGCCCTAATGCTATTAGCGCCACCGGTAAAAAATTGTTTTTCAAAAGGCAATACCTTTGAATTCCAATAGGCAAATCCAATACCAGTATTAAATCGATAAACTAATTGACTTCTGCTCCCATAATTTTTAAAATACCTCAAATCAATTTCAGGTCTTGTGTAATTATAATACGGAAGGTTGAAAAATTCAAATTGACCAAAACTATTTTTTTTGTCATTTAGTAAAATACTAGCCCCATACAAACCAGTACCCATTACTTCTATATTAAATTTGATATAATAATAATTTTTGAGTTGGTTTAACTGTTGGTTACTAATCACAACAGAATACCTTAAACCCAATGTAATATGGGGTTCAAAGCTTTCTCTTAAATAAACATTATTCAAACTATCTAGTAAATTATTAGCTTCTACAGATAAATTTGAGTTCACATAATTGATTGTCATAGGAGAAAGAGAATGGCTAACAAAATTATTCTGTTTCCATTCATAACTGAAGGTACTATTTAGTGTTCTTCTACTATATTCTGGTCTATTCTCACTAATGTAATTTAAGCCAATTCTCGACTTTGGGTTAGAGAATAATACATAGGTAGGTTTGTCTCTAAAAAAGATAAAACCAGGGAATGTTATACTAGCAGAGGTGTTCGTTTCCCTACTATTAAAAACAGGTATATTCGAGCTGCCTGCATCAACAAACGCTTGGGTTTCTAAACCTGCTCTTATTTTAAATTCAAATACTTCCGCACCTTTAAAAATATTTCTATTGCTATAAATAAAATTGGCCGAGGTGCCCACGTTTTCAGATGCCACATATCCTTCTAATTCGGTATTGGTACTTTGCCTTTTTGCTAAACTCAATTGAATTTTTGCATTTAATAAAGTGCTATCAATGCTGTCTTTTTCAAAATCTATGTTAATGTATTTGAAAATACCTAAGTCACCTAATCGGTTATAAGTTAATGTTAAATCGTCTTCATTGAATTTCTTGTCTTTTTCTAAAAAAAGCATTCGACGCAAAATTTTTGGATGGATTTTATGATTGGTATTTATAAAATTAACTTTTGAAAGCAGAATAGCATCGTTATTGCTACTGTCATTTATTTGGTCACTTAAAATTTTAGCTTCAATATTTTTGAGCTTATAAGACTGATGTTTGCTGCTGTTTTCAGGGTTTTCAATGATTACATTTAAATCTAATTGATTAGATTTTAATGCTGTATCAATGTCAAAATGAATGTATTCTCTATTGAAAAAATAATAGCCAAAATTTCTTAGATCTTTTGTAATTCGATCTCTTTCATTAGCTAAATTAGCTTGATCATATTGGCTTCCAATTTTTAAAAGGCTTTCATTTAATTTATAGAAATAGATAGATTGAATGGTGCTGTCCTTAATACTATATTGAATATTTCTGATATGATATGCTTTACCTAATTCAATTTGATAGTTAACGGTTGTTTTTCGATGTCTTGTGTTGTCTTTGAAATTCACTTTTGCTAAGAAATACCCATAGCTATTTAAAACTTGTTGTATTTGCATTGCTGAAATGTTCGATATGCTACTATCATATAACACTGGCGCTTCTCCTAAGTTGTTTTGGATTAAATTACTAATACGCCCAGGATGCTTTACATTGGCTAATTGGTAAAGGGTTAAGCGTATTTTACTAATTCCAAAAAGTTTACGGTTTGGCTTTTGTCTGATATATGGGTTGATTTTTTCCTTTAAAGCTGCATCTATACCAGTTATTTCATATTTATTCAATAGGCTTTGTCCTTCGGTAAAATTACGCGTAGTACTGCAACTGCTTGCTAACAAAACAATAGAAATGAGTATTATTGTATTTCGAAAAGTAATTTTATTCAATGATTTCAAAAGCACAAATCAGTTTTATAAAGTCTATCCATCAAAAAAAGTTTAGGCAAGAATACCAAGTATTCTTAGCCGAAGGAGATAAGTTGGTTGCCGAAATCATTGCATCTGCATTGCATATCGATCGTATCTATTGTACTGCTTCAAAAGAGCAGTGGTTATCTACTTTGCTTTCAAAGGTATCGAAAAATATAGAAATAGGCTTAGTTTCTGATGCAGAAATGGAACGAATTTCAGCGCTCAAGACTCCTTCGGAAGTTTTGGCAATCGTTCAGATGCCATCGATTAAGACAGAAAACACAGAGAAAATTGACTATTCAAAGCAAATGACCTTGGTATTGGACGATATTAAAGATCCAGGGAATTTGGGAACAATTATTAGAATTGCAGATTGGTTTGGCTTTAAAAACATTATTTGTTCGGAAAATTGTGTTGATTTATACAATCCCAAGGTGATACAAGCAACCATGGGCTCAATTACTAGGGTGGGAGTTACTACCCATAATTTAATTGATTTTTTTAGTCAAAACCAACAAATACCAGTTTATGGGGCATTGTTGAATGGCACAAATATTTATGAGCATCAATTTCAAGTAGGTGGTTTTATTTTGATGGGCAGTGAGTCTCAGGGCATTTCTACGGCCTTGTTACCTTATATTACCAATCCTATTACCATTCCTTCATTTGGGGGCGCAGAAAGCCTAAATGTGGCCATTGCGACGGCAGTTATATGTTCAGAATACAAAAGAGCAGCATTTTAATACCTGATTAGCTTAAAAAACGCATAAATTCTTGTGTTCAAATATTATTTTGCTACATTTGCAGACGCTAAAAAAAGGTCGAGTGGCCGAGTGGCTAGGCAGAGGTCTGCAAAACCTTGTACAGCGGT
>JBDKFN010000023.1:0-24029 GCA_039798705.1 Bacteroidota bacterium | reverse complement strand
TAATATTTTTTCAATTACCCATGCTTCTGTTTCTTCTTTAGTAGGCTCTTTAACGGGCTCTACCACAACAGGCGCAGGTACTTCAACTTTTACCTTCGCTTTTTTAACAGGTTTTTTTCTTTGTGAATTTGGAACTTGTGCATATACAGCATGCATCAAAACCATGAAAAATAACGTGTATTTAAAAAAAGTTTTCATTAATAATTTAATAATTGTTGAATGATTTTACCAACTTTTTCTGCATTCGGCATCATGGTGAATTCTAATTTTGCATTCAATGGAATAGCAGGCAAAGACTCCGAACCAAGCACTTGAACAGCTGCATCTAAAAATTCAAAACACTCAGTAGAAATCCTTCCAGCTAAAGCTTGAGCAAATGAATTATTGATTGGCTCTTCTGTTAAAACCAAGCACCTTCCATGTTGTTGAACTGATTTTTTTATTGTTTCAAAATCAACCGGATGTATTGTTCTCAAGTCGATAATTTCCACTTGTCCTTCGAATTGTTTAGCTGCTGCTTTTGCCCAATAAACGCCCATTCCATAAGTAATAATCGTCATAGATTCTGCTGCTGTTGCTTGTTGTACAACTCTTGCTTTACCCAAGGGAATGATATAATCTTCATCCGGCTCAATGGTTTTAGCTTCTTCTGTTCCTTTGATTTTAGACCAATACAAACCTTTGTGTTCTAACATCACAACCGGATTAGGGTCATAAAATGCAGCTTTCATCAAACCTTTTAAATCGGCTGCAGTTGAAGGATAACAAATTTTTATACCCCTGATATTAGCCAATACAGATTCAACGGAACTTGAATGATAAGGTCCGCCGCTTCCGTATGCGCCAATTGGAACACGTATGATTGCAGATACAGGCCATTTACCATTTGATAAATAACAAGACCTCGCTACTTCTGTAAATAATTGATTTAAACCAGGCCATATATAATCTGCGAATTGTACTTCTACAATTGGTTTCAAACCAACTGCAGACATTCCCACTGTACTACCTATAATAAAAGCTTCTTGAATGGCTGTATTAAAAACCCTGTTGTCTCCAAATTTTTGTGCAAGTGTAGCAGCTTCTCTAAAAACGCCGCCCAATCTGGCGCCTACATCTTGTCCATATAACAAACATTCAGGATGTTTTTGCATTAATTCTTGCACGGCAAATAAAGCCGCATCAACCATTAATGTAATTGGTTTTCCTGCTCCTTCACGTGCACCTTTTTCCTCTGTAATTGGTGTTGGTGCAAAATCATGTGTAAATAAATCTGAAGGGCTAGGATCTTCTGCTAACAAAGCTTTAGCGTAATCTGCTTTTACTAATGCGATTGCTGCATTTTCTAAATCTGTTATAACTTCTGCAGCTATTCCTTGTGCAATTAATTGTGATTTTAATTTAGGATATGGATCTCTTTTTTCAGCAGCTGCTAAATCATCTCTATACCATTCTTTTCTAACACCAGATGTATGGTGGTTTAAGAGTGGAACTTTTGCATGAATTAAAAATGGTCTACGTTCTTTTCGTATCAATTCTATTACTTCACGAATGGTTTCGTATGATGTTTCAAAATCAGTTCCATCAATACTCCTAGTCTCAATTCCAATAAATCCTTTTGCATATTCAGCAGCATCCATTGCCCTAATTTCTTTTGCACTTGCTGAAATATCCCATTCGTTATCTTGTACTAAATATAATATTGGTAACTGTTTCAATGCGGCCATTTGAAAGGCTTCGGCTACTTCACCTTCTGTAATACAAGCATCACCTAAAGAACAAACTACAACTGGATTTTCGGTTAACAAATCTGCAATTCCAGTTTTCTCTTTATATTGAATTCCCATAGCAACTCCAGTTGTTGGAATGGCTTGCATACCTGTAGCAGATGATTGATGAGGGATTTTTGGCATGTCATCTCTTTTCAAACTAGGATGACAATAATAAGTTCTTCCACCCGAAAATGGATCTTCTTTTTTAGCTAATAATTGCAACATCAATTCATATGGTTGCATGCCGATGCCTAATAACATGGCATCGTCGCGATAATAAGCTGATAAAAAATCTTGTGGTTTTAATTGCAATGCCAATGCCAATTGTATCGCCTCATGCCCTCTTGAAGTTGCATGTACATATTTAGCTGTTACTTCTTTATTTGCTTCATATAATTCAGTCATTGCTTTTGCAGTGCATAACAACGACCAAGCTTTTAGTAAAATATTTTCAGCAACCGTATTTGGAAATTTATTTGAATTAGACATTGATTAAACACCCTTTATTAGCCAACAAATTTAAGCTTTTTGCGCAATAATATGGGTATTGAAACAAACAATTGAATCAATTAAAAACATTGATATTCAAGCTATTAAACCAAATATACTATTTTGACTTAAATTGATTGATGGCATTAATCGTAAAATCAGATAAAACCAAACGACCACTCATACCCGCTCGTTCAATGAGCAACTCGTCCCAATGCTCGGTACCGGACCAAGCCACTTGCTTTAACAATTGCATCGCTTCTGGATTACTTGCCGCTAATTTATTAGCTAAATTCATGACTGCTTGATCCAATGCTTGCACTGAATCATGCACTTCTGCATATAACCCTTTTTCTCTTGCCCATGCAGCACTTTGCCATTCACTTGCATTGATTGCTAATTGACAAAATGCTGCTGAACCTACTTTTCTTTCAACTGCAGGACCAACCACAAATGGACCAATACCAACAGCCAACTCACTCAATTTAACAGCTGCATGACTTGATGCAATGGTATAATCGGCTGCCGATGCGATACCGACGCCACCACCCACTGCTTTGCCTTGCACTCTTGCTATAACAAATTTAGGTGCCTTGCGAATCGCATTAATCACACTTGCAAAACCAGAGAAAAAAGTAATTCCAGTTGGTAAATCTTTGATAGCGATTAACTCATCAAAACTCGCACCTGCACAAAAAGCCTTTTCACCTTCACTTTTTAATACAATTACTTTTACCGCTTGATCTTTTCCTGCTAATTCAATTTCTGCTGCTAACTTTCTTAATATTTCACCTGGCAAAGAGTTACTTTGAGGATGATAAAAATTAATGGTTGCGATGCCATTTTGAACTTCGGTATTTACAAATGCTGATTGATCCATTATCATCTTTGATTGATTTAACCAAAGATAAAAAAAATCAAATTCTGCCAAGCATCTATTTTTTAATTCGGCAAGTTGCTGTTATTCTTATCTCCGTTATTGTCAAACCTTGCCCTTGCCAATCTTCCTTTTAACCTACTCAATGCTTCTGCAGTCATGCCCAAAAATGTAGCAATCATGTATTGTGGAATTTCTTGAATTACTTCAGGCCTCATTTCTTTTAACCTTAAATACCTTTCGGCTGGAGAGTCGTTAACTAACATCGAATTTAAATCCATGATAAAATTTAAATTTTCTTCCAGTAGTTTCCTGCTTAGATTTTGGAAATGTGGAATGCGCTCATAGATTAATTGTAAACTATGATAAGAAATTTGATAAAGCGTTACATTTGTTTTTGCAGACAAAACCTTATTAGAAGGTTTTTGCTTGTAAAAACTTTGGTACTCTGAAAAAAAATCAGATGGAAAGAAAAACTGCTCGTGAATTTCTTTGTTGTTAACCATTAAAATTTGCATTACGACACCTTCTAGTAAAAAGTAAGTGTGATTGCAAATCTCGTCAAACCCTTTAATTACTTGACCTTTACTGTAATTAACCAATTCAAATTGTTTAACTACAAATGCTAATTCTTCTGCTGTTAGTAATACATTTTCGTTGATAAAACTAACTAGTACATTTTCATTTTTCATACGTTGTAATTTTTATTTTTTAATTAATAAAAAACAAACTACAACTTTTTAAAAGCAATGAAATACTATTGGCAAGCACATAAACATGTACAGGGCTAATTAAACAACCTATGACTAGTTATCAATTCTTTTTTTGATCATGGTTAAGATGGTTGCAATGGCAACCGTTTCTCCAGTTTCATCGTAAACATCTACCAAGAATTTTACAATACCTTTCGCAACATCTTGCTCATCTCTTTTTTCTTGATTAAGTTTTTCTTTCACTGTTAAGCGAACTCCAATGGTCATTCCAGGATAAACAGGTTTTGTAAAACGACATTCGTCTAAGCCGTAATTCAATAAAACCGGTCCTTTCTTAGCGTCTACAAATAAACCCGCTGCAGCAGAAAGAATAAAATAACCATGCGCTACACGACCATTGAAAATAGTTCCCTCTAAAGAAGTAGCATCAGTATGTGCGTAGAAATGATCCCAACTTACATTAGAAAAATTTACAATATCAGCTTCTGTAATTGTTCTTTTAGCGGTAACTACTGTTTCTCCAATTTCAATATCTTCAAAGTGCTTACGGAAAACATGTACCTCTTTTTCTTTATGAACTGCACCAATTTGGTATTGATTTGTAATGGCAGTTAACATAGTTGGAGAACCTTGAATTGCGGTACGTTGCATATAATGCAATACGCCTCGTTTGCCGCCCATTTCTTCGCCACCACCAGCTCTACCAGGCCCGCCATGCGTTAACAGTGGCATAGGTGAACCATGTCCTGTACTTTCTTTTGCACATTCATTATTCAATACTAAAATTCTTCCGTGGTATGATGCAGCACCCACCACAAAATCTTTAGCAACTTTTTGATCATTCGTTACAATTGAACAAACTAAACTACCCTTTCCTAATTTACTCAAGGCAATGGCATCTGATAAATGTTGATAAGGCATAATGGTACTTACCGGTCCAAATGCTTCTTCTTGATGGCAAGCTAAATTTTCAAATGGCTTATGATTCACAAATAACATTGGTGACATAAATGCTCCTTTGTGTTGATCTGCACCAATTAAGATTACTTCATCTAAATTGCCATAAACTAATTCTTGCGATTGTTGTAATAGTTTTACCTTTTCCTTTACATCATTCAATTGCGCTAAACCAGCTAAAGATCCCATTCTAACGCCTTCTACTGAAGGATCGCCAATGGTAGTACTAGCAAGCCTTTTAGACACAGCTTGCTGCACTTCATCTAATAAATTTTCAGGAACAATTATCCTTCTTACCGCAGTACATTTTTGACCTGCTTTAACTGTAATTTCTTTGGTAACTTCTTTAACAAACAAATCAAACTCAGCTGTTCCTGGAATCGCATCCGGACCTAAAATTGCTGCATTTAATGAATCTGCTTCCATGTTGAAAGGAACAGATTCTGAAATAATTTTTGGATGAGATTTTAGATTAGCGCCAGTATGAGCTGAACCTGTAAATGTGACTACATCTTGTGAACTAACAAAATCTAATATGCCATTTGCTGAACCGCAAATTAATTGCAATGCACCTTCAGGTAAAATTTTACTACTTACAATTTCTCTCACTACCACTTCTGTTAAAAAGCAGGTAACGGTTGCAGGCTTAACCACAGCAGGCATTCCAGCCAATAAATTAACTGCAATTTTTTCTAACATTCCCCATACTGGAAAATTATATGCATTGATATGTATCGCAACACCTTCTTTAGGTACACAAATGTGGTGCCCATTAAAAGTGCCAGTTTTAGATAGTTTTGCTAATTCACCATCCACATAAAATGTTTCATCCGGAAATTGTTTTCTTAAACTTGCATAGGCAAATAAATTTCCAATACCTCCTTCAATATCAATCCAACTATCAATTTTAGTTGCACCTGTAGCAGCGCTAATTTGATAGAATAAATCTTTTTTTGCTAACAAATGAAAGGCCAATGCTTTTAACATGTTTCCACGTTCTTGAAAAGTCATTTTACGCAATGCAGGACCACCAGTATTTCTACCATAGTTTAACATCAAGTCAAAGTCAAGCCCGCTAGCATCCGCTAGGTATATTGCTTCTCCCGTTATAGCGTTAAATAATTCTGTACCTTTTCCTGCGCCCTTAACCCATTGCCCAGCAATATAATTTTCTAATTGTTGCATTTTTATTTTTTTGAATTCCAGGTTTTATAAATTTCTTGTTGTGTTGGCCTATCGGGTTCTACCGCGCGTAATGGCTCACATTCTTTTAACGTTTCAAAACAATCTTTTGGTAACCGTTGATACAATGCAGTACCTTCCGTTTTCCATGCAAGCATTTCATCGCTTACTTCTTTAATTTCTTTTGCCGGATTACCTACAATCACTTTACGATTTGCAGTTTTAGTATTAGCCGAAACAAATGACAATGCACCAACTATACATTCATCACCAATAACTGCATGATCCATAATTACCGCATTCATTCCGATTAATGAATTCTTTCCGATTTGTGCGCCATGAATAACAGCACCATGCCCAATGTGCGCACCTGCTTGCAATACAACGGTTGCTCCAGGAAATAAATGTATGGTGCAATTTTCTTGCACATTACACCCATCTTCAATGATAATTTGTCCCCAATCAGCTCTAATTGCTGCACTTGGACCAACATATACATTTTTACCAATAATTACATTTCCAGTTACCGCAGCCAATGGATGAATGAAAGAACTTTCATCAATGACTGGACGATAACCATTAAATTCAAATATCATTTATTAAAGATTAACGTTTTCAATAATTACCGCATAACCTTGTCCTACTCCAATACACATGGTTACTAGTGCATATCTTTTATTTTGCTCTTGCAATTCTATAGCTGCTGTATTTAAAATTCTAGCGCCAGACATTCCAAGTGGATGTCCCAATGCAATCGCACCGCCATTTGGATTTATTCTCGGATCATTTTCTGATAAACCCCAAGAACGAATGCATGCAATACTTTGAGCCGCAAAGGCCTCGTTCAATTCTATGATATCCATATCCTGTATGGTTAACCCAGCTTTCTGCAAAGCCATGTTACTTGCTGCAACAGGACCTATGCCCATGATGTTCGGCATCACACCAATTACACCCATTGAAATAATTTTTGCTTTGGGTTTTAATTGATATTCTTTTACAGCTTTTTCTGATGCGAATAAAATTGCAGCAGCCCCATCGTTAAGCCCTGATGCATTTCCAGCAGTAACCGTACCTTCTTTTCTAAAAGCAGGCTTTAATTTTGCCAAACCTTCAAGGCTAGTTTGAGCTTTGATGAATTCGTCTTCAGCGACCAAACGTGTTTCCTTTTTATGTTGAACTGTTACTGGAACAATTTCTTTTGCGAATCGACCATTGGATCTAGCCGCAGCTGCCTTTTGTTGCGATCTTAAAGCAAATTGATCTTGGTCTGCTCTTGAAATTTGATGTAAGTCTACTAAATTCTCTGCGGTCTCACCCATAGGGTCAACGCCATATTGCGCCTTCATTGCTGGATTTACAAAGCGCCATCCAAATGTACTGTCTGCCAATTCTGGGTTTTTCCCAAATGCAGTTTCTGCCTTTGATAAAACCATTGGCGCACGCGTCATGTGTTCAATTCCTCCGGCAACCATTAAATCTGCATCGCCAGTCATGATGTTTCTTGCAGCATCCATACTTGCAGAAAGTCCAGATGCGCAGAGTCTATTTACCGTAATACCTGGAACAGTAACGGGCATGCCTGCTAATAACAAAGCCATGCGCGCTACATTTCTATTGTCTTCTCCAGATTGATTGGCACAACCCATAATTACATCATGAATTGCGGCTTGATCAATACTTGGATTTCTTTGCATTAATTCTTTGAGTACGATTGCAGCCAAATCATCTGCTCTAACAGCAGACAACGCACCACCAAAACTTCCAATTGGTGTTCGAACACCGTCAATGATATAAGCTGTTTTTAAAATATTTTCCATTACCACTCTTTTGATGTTCTATATACTGTTCCTTTAAATAAAGCAACTTTTACATTTTCTTGATTGATTATTTCGATGTCATAAATCGCAAATTTATTACTGCAATTTTTTTCTACTGCAATTGCGGTTAAAACATCTCCGCATTTAACAGGATGAATATGAGAAATACTGGTTTCGATTGACATACTCAAACGCCCATGTGCATTAGATGCAAAGGCAAGAGCGGAATCTGCTAATGAATAGGTGATTCCTCCATGGGTTACCGCTAAACCATTGGTCATTTCTTTTCGCACCGTCATTTGCAATTTCGAAAATGCAGGCTTTGCATCAAGCACCTCAATGCCTAACCATTGACTAAAAGCATCTGCTTCCATCATTTGTGCAACAATTTCTTTTGCTTTATTTTGGCTTTCCATCTTTTTAATTAATTAAAAAAACGGCGATTTTCTCGTACCATTTTTTTCAATAAAACACTTGGTCTATACCTTTCATCACCATATTCAAAACTTAGTTCTTCTAAATTTTCTAATATACTTCCGAAGCCTAACTCTTCTGCCCAATGCAACAAACCTTTTGGGTAATTCACACCTTTAAGCATGGCTAATTCAATGTCATCTTTAGAAGCAATTTGAAAATAAAGCGCATCGATGGCTTCATTAATTAACAATGAAATTATTCTAGTAAATATATATTCTCCTAAAACTTGATCTTTGTTAGGTGTCAATGGTGTTGCACCCGCTCGATAATCATAAAAACCGATTCCAGATTTTCTACCAAATCGATTGGCTTCAAATAATCTTTTCTGTGCTATTGAAGGTTTAAATTTATTATCATAAAAAAACTGGGTCCAAACAATTTCTGTAACCCTGTAATTTACATCATGTCCAATAAAATCCATCAATTCAAATGGCCCCATTCTAAACCCACCAAACTCCTTCATCGCCCAATCGATGGTTGCAATATCTGCAATGTTTTCTTCCATTATACGAATGGCTTCTCCATAATATGGCCTTGCAATTCTATTGACGATAAAGCCTGGTGTATCTTTACAAACCACAGCCGTCTTGCCAATGAAATTAACAAATGAAGTGGCGTCTAGTAAAATGTCTGGTGATGTTTGTATTGCAGGAACAATTTCTACCAATGGCATAATTGTAGCTGGATTGAAAAAGTGTAAACCAATTACTCTTTCAGGAATTTGACAAGCTGCAGCAATTGATGCGATGGAAAGCGAAGAAGTATTCGTAGCCAATACACAATCTTTTCTAACTATTTTTTCTAACTCAGCAAATACCTGTTGCTTAATTTGTAAATCTTCTACAATTGCTTCAATAATTAAATCGCATGCATTTAATGATTGAAAAGAAGATTGGAACACAATTTTATTTTCAATAGATAATGCTTCTTCCGAAGTAATTTTTTGCTTAGCAACCAATTTGTCTAAGGATTCTTTAAAATTATCTTTCGCAACATTTATTGCTACAGGATTAGAATCATAGACATACACATCTAGGCCTGCAGTTGCAATGACTTGCGCAATACCTGTTCCCATTGCACCCGAACCAATAACACCAATTACTTTTATCATAATTTTTATTTACCGATGAAGTTTGCTTTTCTTTTTTCTAAAAAGGCGTTAATCCCTTCTTTATTATCTATAGTGTTTGCAGCTGCTAATTGTAAAGTCTCTTCTGTTTTTAATTGCTGCGCTAAATCGGCAGATAACGAAGCGTTAAGCGCACGTTTAGTTAATCCAAATCCTTTCGTTGGCATCGATGCTAATTTTTCCGCCAATTTTTGAGTAGCAACAGAAAATTCTTCTGCTTGACAAGAAGCATATATCATGCCCATTTGTACAGCTTGTGCAGCCGATACTTTCTCTGCTAAAAACATCAATGCTGTTGCTCTTTGCATTCCTACTAACCTTGGTAGAAAAAATGTTCCACCACTATCTGGAATTAAACCGATGTTAGAAAACGATTGTATAAACGAAGCGTTTTCAGCGGCAATTACGATGTCACATGCTAGTGCAAGATTTGCACCCGCACCTGCTGCAACTCCATTCACAGCTGCAATTACAGGCTTTTCTATATTTCTAATTTTTAATACAATTGGATTATAATGTTCTCTTACAATTTGATCAATTGGCAATGCATCTTTTGCAATTGCTTCGGCTAAATCTTGTCCTGCGCAAAAAGCCCTTCCCGATCCAGTCAATACAATTGCTCTTACAAGGTCATCTGTTTCACAAACAGATAATACTTCTTGCAATTCTAAAGCCATCTGCCTATTGAAAGAATTCAAAACATCTGCTCTATTTAATACAATAGTTGCAATGCCATTTGAAATATTAAAAATGATATGTTCCATTTAAATACATTTAAAATAATCGAATGTTTCTAAGCAATCATTGCATTTCATCAATGACTTACATGCTGTAGATCCAAATTCGCTGATAAGTTTTGTGTTTTCGCTATTGCATTGAGGACATGCAACATTCGTTGGGCCCTCGGTTAACAATGCACCAACGCGTTGCTTTGTATGCAACTGTGGAGGTGCGATGCCATATTCTTTTAATTTTAATTTTGTTTCTTGAGTCATCCAATCTGTTGTCCAAGAAGGATGGTATTGCATGTTGATTTTGAAATTAGTAAAACCCGCACTTCGCAAACGTTGATCAATATCCATTTCCATCACGCGCATCGCAGGGCAGCCAGAATAAGTAGGTGTAATAGTGATTTGCAATACTTCATTTTCCCATAAAATATTTCTAACCACACCCAACTCCACTAAACTGATAACTGGAATTTCAGGATCAGGAATTTCGTTGAGGATATCCCAAATAAAAGAGACTTCATTTGAATTAATTTGATTCATTTTTATCGCTCTTTTATTTTTTTATTTTTTACCATTTTACACCTGGAAAAGAACGATGTACATATTGCATTTCAGCTAATAAAAAACCTAAATGTTCTGTATGTACGCCATGTTTCCCTCCTCTTTGCATAAAAATATTCGTTGGAATGTCCATGCCTGCGCTTTGCATTATACTTGCTACATGGCTATCGAACTGTGCTTTGATTGCATTCGTGTCGACTGCAATTCCTTGTGCAACGAGTGCTAACTCTGTTTCATCTTGCTCAAATAATTCATCGATATAACACCATAATTGATTCATGGCATTTTTTAATCTCGTAGCACTCTCAGCTGTACCGTCACCTAATCGGATCATCCAATTACCGGAGTGTCTCAAATGATAAGTTGATTCTTTTAAAGTTTTAGCAGCAATGGCAGCAAGCGTTTCATCCTTACTGTTGAGTAATGCTTGTTGAAAATAAAAATCATAAGTGTCAAATAAAAACTGTCTTAACATTAAGAATGCAAAATCAGTATTTGGTTGTTCAACTAACAATACATTTTTATAATCTCTTTCCGAACGAAGAAAAACTAAATCGTCTTCTGTTTTATTTTCTCCTTGAATAGCAGCGGCATAAATGTATAATGAATTTGCAGCACCAATTAAATCAAGCGCAATATTTGAACAGGCAATGTCTTCCTCTAAAAAAGGACCCTTACTACTTTGTTCAGATAAGCGATGACCCAAAATCAATTGGTTGTCGGCAATCTTTAAAATATAATTAAACAATGAATTGTTTTGGCTCATAAAAATTACATGTGTGTGATGCCTTCTGGCACAGAATAAAAAGTTGGATGACGATATACTTTATCGTTAGATGGTTCAAAAAATGGACCTATATCTTCTGGTGAAGACGCTACAATTGCTGAAGCCGGAACCACCCAAAGGTTTGTCCCTTCATTTCTTCTGCAATATAAATCGCGAGCATTTTGTAATGCCATTTCATTATCGTGTGCATGCACAGATCCAGCATGCTTGTGAGGTTGACCTGGTTTAGTTTGAATAAACACTTCCCATAAAATTCCTTGTGAATCGTTCATAATTTATGCGGCTTTATTTTTATTGATTTTTGCAGCATGAGCATTTGCGGCTTCGCGAACCCATGCACCTTCTTCATGTGATTTTATTTTTGCAGCAATTCTTGTTTTATTACAAGGTCCATTGCCTTTCACTACAGTCCAAAATTCATCCCAATTAATTTCACCAAAATCATAGCCATTTTTAGCGTCATTCCATTTAATGTCTTTATCAGGTACTACCAATCCAATTTTTTCAACTTGTGGCACAGTTTGATTTACAAATCGTTGACGTAATTGATCGTTGGTCTCTCTTTTGATTTTCCATTTAATTGCTTGTGCTGAATTTGGTGATTCTTCATCACGTGGCCCAAACATCATTAAAGAAGGCCACCACCATCTGTTCAATGCATCTTGTGCCATTTCTTTTTGCGCTGGAGTGCCAGCAGCAAGAACAGTCATGATCTCATAACCTTGTCTTTGATGAAAACTTTCTTCTTTACAGATACGAACCATTGCTCTTGAATAAGGTCCGTATGAAGTACGTTGCAACATTACTTGATTCATAATTGCGGCACCATCTACGAGCCAACCTATGGCTCCCATATCCGCCCAAGTTAAAGTTGGGTAATTAAAAATACTTGAATATTTCGCAGCACCAGTATGCAATTGATCTAGCATTTCTTCTCTACTGATACCCATAGATTCAGCTGCAGAATACAAATACAAACCATGACCTGCTTCGTCCTGTACTTTTGCAAGTAACACCATTTTTCTACGCATACTTGGAGCACGGGTAATCCAATTCCCTTCGGGTTGCATTCCTATAATTTCAGAATGTGCATGTTGTGATATTTGACGAATTAAATGCTTACGATATTGTTCAGGCATCCAATCTTTTGGTTCAATCATTTCATTCTTAGCAAGCTTTGCTTCGAAATTTTCAATTAATTGATTTTCATCTAATTTTAAGCTATTCATAGAATCTATTATTACTATACAAATTTAACATTTTTTGGGTAATCAAAGCATCATTTTGACCACCTTTAGCTAAACAAAAAAGGCGAATTATTGTTCAATAAGGGATCTTATTTATATTTTAGCGGCAAATTAATCCAAATGGCAAAATTTCATCAATTAACAATCAACGATATCCGTCAAGAAACGGCAGATTGTGTTAGTATTTCATTTCAAGTTCCGTCTGCCTTACAAGCAGACTATCAGTATATTCAAGGTCAATATGTTACCTTGAAATTAACAGTAAATGGCGAGGAAATTAGACGCTCCTACTCTTTATGCAGCAGCCCGGTTGCTGATAAAGAACTTAGAATAGCAGCCAAAAAAGTATTCCAAGGTAAAGGTTCAACCTATTTAAATGAACAAGCAAAAATTGGAGATCAAATGGAAGTGATGACCCCAATGGGTACTTTTCACTGTCCATTAGCTGCAGAAAATGAAAGAAATTTTGTTTTGTTTGCAGGCGGTAGCGGTATTACTCCAATGCTATCTATCATCAAAACCGTTCTAAAACAAGAACCAAAAAGTAAGCTTAAATTATTTTATGCGAATCAAAATGAGTCTGCAATTATTTTCCATAAGGAATTAGCAGAATTAGCAAATTCACATGCCAACTTAACCATCTACCATATTTTAGATCAAACGGCAAACAATACGCCTACTTTGCTTCAAGGCATTATGACTAAAGAAAAAGTAGCTGCTTTAATTGAAAATTACATTGGATTAAATGAAGCAAATGAGTTTTTCATTTGCGGCCCTGGACCAATGATGAAAAATGTAGAAGACACTTTATTAACTCTTGAAATTCCTAAACCACAAATACATTTAGAGTATTTCAATGCGAGTGTTGAAGCCGTTGAGCAGGCCATTGCAAGTAGCGTTTCATCTGAAAATGTGAGTTCACAAGTAACCATATTATTGGATGGAAACGAGACAACAATTGCCTTAGACACAACAGGGAATAGTATTCTAGATGCAGCTATTGATGCTGATTTAGATGTTCCTTTTGCATGTAAAGGCGCAGTATGCTGCACTTGTCGCGCAAAAGTGTTAGAAGGGAAAGTGAAAATGGACGCTAACTTTGCATTAACAGAAGACGAGGTTGCAGAAGGATATATTTTAACTTGTCAAGCACATCCAATTACTGAAAAAGTAATAGTTGATTACGATGTATAAGCAATTATAACAATGAAAAAAAATATCATCATTACTGGAGCTAGCAATGGCATTGGCTTTGAGACAGCTCTCGAATTATCAAAAGATGAAAATAATTTTATTGTTGCAATTGGAAGGTCTTTAGAAAATCTAAAAAGATTACATACGATTGGCAAACAACTCAACCCAGATTGTCAAATTTTACCTGTACAATTTGACATTGTTAGTGGTGATTACGAGCAAGGTTTAATCCCTTTTCTAGCACAGAAAGTTGGAAAAATAAATATCCTCATCAACAACGCAGGAACACTAATCAACAAGCCTTTTTTGGAGCATAGCGCAGAAGATTTTTATAGCATGTTTGAAAGTAATGTTTTGGGCCATGTAAAAATGATTCAAACCATTGTTCCTATTATGGAAAAAGATGCCCATATCTTAAATATTGGTAGTATGAGCGGGTTTCAAGGGAGCGAAAAGTTTACCGGTCTAAGCGCCTATGCAGCAAGTAAATCTGCATTACATAGCTTAACCGAGTGTCTAGCTGTTGAATTAAAAGAGCATAGTATTCATGTAAACGCATTGGCTTTAGGTTCTGTTCAAACAGATATGTTAGAACAATCTATGCCCGGAATTAGTGCAGGAACCATGGCTTTTGAAATGGGAAAATACATCGCTGATTTTGCTTTACACTCAGGGAAAGTAATGAATGGAAAAGTAATTCCAGTTGCCTTAACTACCCCTTAGTTTTTATTCGCAATTATAATTTTCCAAGCAGTCAACACCTCATCAACATCTAACAATGCAGCAATTTTTTGATGCAACATTATCGTATCATCGATTTTAAATTCGTTATGCTCTGTTTCGGAAATTGTTGGCACTTGTTCTACGTTTCCTAATTTACCTAAATGATTTCCTGTTAAAATAGTAGAGTTTCTAAATTCGTATGGAATTTGATCTACTCCTATACCCATTGTAGTTAAAGGCTTTGCGACTTTAAACAAACTATCTTCGGTAATTCTTGCATACCAATCGCCACCTAGCCTTGCAACTTGATTAATTTTAATGGGGTCTATTTTCCCATCCGCATCTAATATGTTTTCTGCGATGTGAATTTTAATTATTTCAGCAATCACCAAATTGCCCGCACCTGGCGCATCCCCCAAAGCAATAACTTCTTTCACGATACATTCCATTTGAACTGGCGATTCTTTTACTCTTGGCGGCTTAACAATATCAGATGCTAAAGCTGTAAACCCTGCCTTTACAAATTCGTCTACTCCTTTTGGATAATCCGTACTCGCTAAAGACATTTGTTGTACCATATCATAGCTCACCATATTGATTACACACTCTTTCACTTGTAAAACATTTTCAAGTGTATGTTTAGACGAGTTATCTCGCACTCTTTTTGCAGGTGAAAATATCGCAATTGGTGGGTTTGCACTAAACATGTTGAAAAAAGAAAATGGACTCAAATTAATGGCACCGTTTTCATCAATCGTACTAACAAATGCAATTGGCCTTGGCGCAATAGCACTTTGCAAGATCATTTGTGTTTGCGTAGGGCTTAAATCTGCTAGTAAGTGCGATATCATATTATTGTTTTTTCAATTTTAAAATAGAGAAATCTGAATCTGCTTTTCTGATGGTGTTACTCAAAATTCCTAAGCCAGTAATTTCCATTTCAACCACGTCTCCATCTTGTAACCACTGGGTTGTAGCGCTTGGGTCGTTTAATAGTTTGGTGCCATTTAATTCTAAGAAACAACCTGTTCCTACTGTTCCAGAACCAATTACATCACCTGGTAAAATATCAACACCATAAGCACATCTTTCAATTATTTCTGCAAAGGTCCAATCCATATCCGACACATTTCCTTGCGAAACTTCTTGGCCATTTACCCAGCATTTCATTGTTAAATTATAGTTATTGCCTTCGTGCCCAGGCTTAGCAGGAACAAGGTATTCAGCCAATTCATCTGGTGTTACTAACCATGGACCAATTACAGTAGAAAAATCTTTTCCTTTTGCTGGACCTAAATTTAATAACATCTCTTCCATTTGTAAGGTTCTTGCACTCATGTCATTCATAATCATGAACCCTGCAATATATTCATCCGCATCTTTAGCTAAAACATTTCTACCTTTTTTCCCAATAACAATTGCAATTTCCAATTCAAAATCTAATTTCTGAAAATGATCTGGCATGCAAACAATTTCGCCAGGTCCTTGAATCGCATTGTGATTGGTAAAATAAAAAATTGGATATTGATCAAATTCAGGAATCATTGCAACCCCTCTGTTTCTGCGTGCTGCAGCAACATGCTGACGGAAAGCATAACCATCTCGGCAAGATGTTGGATGTGGAACTGGTGCCAATAATTCGAAAAACACTTCTTCTTTCGCATCCAATTCACCTGACAATATTTTCGCACTGATTGATTTTGCCCTATCCATTAATTCCACTCCGCCAGCTAAAAATTCGCTCATCGTATGTGGAATTAATTTATCACATGAATGTAAATTATATATATGACCTTTTGCAAAAACACCCAACTGTTCTGCACCTTCTGTTTGATAGGAAACTAGTTTCATAATTGTATAGATTAATTATATTCAAATCTATAAAAAAAGCGTGATTAAGCTGTATAAAAGGGAATATTTTAAATTGAGCATGGAATGATTATCTTCGTATTATCTAGAGTCAAATGATGAGGCTATACGCTAAAACCAAAAAAATCAAACAGATTGAAAATAATTTTAGAAAAGCATTGCTTGCTAAAATTGTTTTCGCCCAGTATTCTTTCTAAAGAATAACCTCAAATTCATCATTTTTTATTAAATTCAACCCAAAATAAGCTTAAATATTTATGCCTATATATCATCAATTAGGGCAAATTCCGAAAAAACGTCACATCGTTTTTCGCAAGCCCAACGGAAAACTTTATGCAGAAGAATTGGTTTCGACCGAAGGTTTTTCTAGCGTATATTCACTCGTATATCATTGCCACCCGCCAACTATGGTTAAACACTTGGGCGAACCCTATTCTGTTGAACCAAAAATTGCAAGAGCAAAACATTTAAAATGCACCAGTTTAATTGGATTTAAAATAAAACCGGAAGATGATTATTTAGCATCAAGAAAACCCGTGTTAGTCAATAACGACTTACATATTTCTTTAGCAGCTCCGAAAAAATCAATGACGGATTATTTCTATAAGAACTCACAAGCAGATGAAATTATTTTCATTCATGTTGGTTCTGGTGTATTAAAATCTGGTTTTGGTGAAATTAAATTTGAATATGGCGACTATATTGTAATTCCAAGAGGAACCATTTATCAAATTCATTTCAATGACGAAAACAATCGCCTTTTTATCATTGAATCTTTCTCTCCTATTCGTACACCAAAAAGGTACAGGAATGCACATGGGCAACTACTTGAGCATTCTCCATTCTGCGAAAGAGATTTAAAATTACCTAGCAACCTTATTACACATGATGAAGAAGGTGACTTTAAAGTATTAATCAAAAAACAAGGATTAATTTATCCATATACTTACGGTACTCATCCTTTTGATTTTGTAGGATGGGATGGTTACCATTTCCCTTATGCAATTTCAATACACGATTTCGAACCAATAACAGGTAGAGTTCATCAACCACCTCCAGTACATCAAATGTTTGAAGCACACAATTTTGTAGTTTGCTCTTTTGTGCCAAGAAAATATGATTACCATCCGGAATCTATTCCTGCACCTTACAACCATAGCAATGTTGACTCAGATGAAGTGTTGTATTATGTTGATGGTGATTTTATGAGTAGAAAAAGTGTAGAAAAAGGACAGATTACTTTGCACCCAGGTGGAATACCACACGGTCCACATCCAGGAACAGTAGAAAAAAGCATTGGCAAAGATGCCACAGAAGAATTAGCAGTGATGGTGGATCCTTTCAATCCATTAATGTTGACTGAAGATGCTATTGCTATTGAAGATGAAGGTTACTACAGAAGTTGGGTTAACCAAGAATAATTAATTATAAAAAAATAAAATATGGAAATGACAGACCAAGCGAATCAACTCGCAGCGTTACATAAGGACAACGATCCTTCTAAAGACTTTTTACCTTTATTAGGAACAGATTATATAGAATTTTATGTGGGTAATGCTAAACAAGCAGCTTACTTTTATAGAACAGCTTTCGGATTTGAACTCATTGCTTATGCAGGCCCTGAAACAGGCCACAGAGGCAAGTGTTCTTATGTTGTTAAACAAGATAAAATCGTTTTAGTATTTACCACTTCTTTCGACCCGGAAAGTGAAATTTCAGCACATGTGAATTTACATGGTGATGGCGTAAAAGTTTTAGCACTTTGGGTAGATGATGCCAAAAAATCATACGAAGAAACTACAAAGAGAGGCGCTGAAGGCCTATATCCACCTGCATCACAGAAAGATGAATTCGGAGAAATCATCACCGCATCTATTAAAACTTATGGTGAAACCATTCATACTTTTGTAGAAAGAAAAAATTACAAAGGGGTGTTTATGCCAGGATTTATTGCAACACCTAAAGACACCATTTCAAAACCAATTGGTTTAAAATTTGTAGACCATTGTGTAGGAAATGTTGGATGGGGCGAAATGAATAAATGGGTTAAATTTTATGAAGATGTAATGGGCTTCAAAATTTTATTGACCTTTGACGATAAAGATATTTCTACTGAATATTCTGCTTTGATGTCGAAAGTTGTTTCGAATGGAAATGGCTATATTAAATTTCCTATCAACGAACCTGCCGAAGGAAAAAAGAAATCTCAAATTGAAGAATATATCGAATTTTACAAAGGTGCGGGCGTGCAACACATTGCTGTTGCCACTGACAATATTCTCGAAACCGTTGCAGATATGAGAAGTAGAGGTGTTGAATTTTTAGTTGTACCTGAATCATATTACGAAGATTTATTAGAGCGTGTTGGGAAAATTGATGAAGATGTTGCAGCATTAAGAAAATTAAACATTTTAGTAGACCGTGATCCAGAAGGATACTTGCTTCAAATCTTTACAAAACCTGTAGAAGACAGACCCACAGTATTCTATGAAATTATTCAAAGAAAAGGCGCAACATCCTTTGGTAAAGGGAATTTCAAAGCTTTATTCGAATCGATTGAAAGAGAACAAGCGCTGAGAGGTAACTTATAAGAAAGAAAAAAAGAGCAATCAATGATTGCTCTTTTTTTTTGAATAAATTGATTTCAACTAAAGCAAAATTATTGCTACTTTTGAATTCAAAATAAATCTACTTGAAACGCATCGCTATTTTTGCTTCTGGTTCTGGTTCCAATGCCCAACGCATCATGGAACATTTTAAACGCCACAAAGAAATGGAAGTTGCAATTGTGCTTTCAAACAGAGCAGACTCTTATGTATTGCAGCGTGCAGATAATTTTGAAATCCCAACGCATGTGTTTAGCAAAGAAGAACTTTACGATTCTTCTGTTATTTTACAACTATTAAAAAACTTAGATGTTGACCTTATCGTGTTAGCGGGTTTTTTATGGTTAATTCCTGAAAACATCATTGCTCAATACCCTAAAAGAATCATCAATATTCATCCTGCTTTATTACCAAAATATGGTGGTAAAGGAATGTATGGCGATAAAATTCACGAAAAAGTTTTGACTAACCACGATGCAGAAACAGGTATCACGATTCATTTTGTCAATGAATCTTTTGATGAAGGCGAAATCATTTATCAGAATAAATGTTTAGTTGAAAAATCTGATACCGTTGAGAAACTTGCCTACAGAGTTCACCAGTTAGAACACGTTCATTACCCTAGAGTAATTGAAGACCTTTTAAAAAAGACCGAAAAAGCCAATCTAGCTTTAAAATAATCATTTATTTTCTTTCCTTTTTTTGCCTTTATTTCAGAAAAAACACTAATTTTTTCCTAAATTTGCGCCTTCAATCCCTCTAAAATTAATGGAAACAATCAAAAAGGTAAAATCTGCCCTAATTTCAGTTTATTACAAAGATCACTTAGCTCCAATCATAGAATTATTGCACAAAAATGGTGTAACTATCTATTCTACAGGTGGAACTGAAAGTTTCATCAAAGACATGAATGTGCCTGTGGTTCCAGTAGAATCACTAACAAGTTATCCATCTATTTTAGGAGGAAGGGTTAAAACACTACATCCTAAAGTGTTTGGAGGCATTCTTAATAGAAGAGGGCATTCTTCGGACCAAGCTGAAATCGCTCAATTTGAAATTCCTGAAATTGATTTAGTGATTGTCGATTTATACCCATTTGAAGAAACTGTTGCATCTGGAGCCTCTTCAGCTGAAATTATTGAGAAAATTGATATTGGAGGAATTTCACTCATTCGAGCTGCAGCTAAAAACCACCAAGATGTAATCATTGTAGCAAGTAGAAACGAATATGGTCTACTGAACGAGGTATTGACTGCAAACTATGGTGGCAGCTCACTTGCAGAACGCAAGGAATTTGCTAAAAGAGCTTTTCATACAAGTTCACATTACGATACAGCAATTTTCAATTATTTCAATCAAGATACCCCTTTGGAGGTATTCAAACATAGCATTCAAGAATCTAGTGTTTTAAGATATGGTGAAAACCCTCATCAAAATGGCGTGTTTTATGGTGATTTAACCCAAATGTTTGACAAATTAAATGGGAAAGAATTGTCTTATAATAACTTGGTTGATGTGGATGCAGCGGTTGAATTAATCAAAGAATTTGATGAACCAACTTTTGCTATTTTAAAACACACCAATGCATGCGGTATCGCTAGCCGCCCTACCCTATCTGAAGCTTGGACAATCGCGTTAGCATGTGATCCTGTTTCTGCATTTGGTGGCGTATTAATTTGCAATAGAAATTTAGACAAAGCAACGGCAACACTCATACAGCCATTATTCTTTGAAGTCCTTATTGCACCTAGCTTTGATGCCGATGCACTAGAAATATTAGTAGAAAAAAAGAATCGAATTTTATTACAACAAAAAGCTGTTTCGCTACCAAAAAAACAATTTAAAACATTGTTAAATGGAGTGATTGAACAAGATAAAGATTTAGCAATGGAAGCTTCAGCACAAATGAAGCCCGCAACCACCAAAACTGCTACAGCAGCGGAATTGAAGGATTTAGAGTTTGCGAATAAATTAGTAAAACATACAAAATCTAATACCATTGTTTTAGTGAAAAACGGTCAATTGTTGGCAAGTGGCGTTGGCCAAACTTCTAGGGTTGACGCGCTTCAACAAGCAATCTTAAAAGCCAAAACATTCGGCTTTGATTTAACTGGTTCTGTAATGGCATCGGACGCGTTCTTCCCTTTCCCAGACTGCGTGGAGATAGCTCACAAAGCAGGTATTACAGCAGTTTTACAGCCAGGAGGTTCTATAAAAGACCAAGCATCTGTTGATTATTGCAATGCGAATAATATTGCAATGGTAATGACAGGCGTTAGGCATTTCAAGCATTAATAAATATTTGTATTTTTATACAAACATTATATTCATATTTTTATGTAATTTACACAGCTACACAGCTGTAAAACTTTTTAACAATGGGATTATTTAATTTTTTTACGCAAGAAATTGCCATAGACTTAGGAACAGCCAATACACTTATCATTCATAATGATAAAGTGGTTGTTGATGAACCTTCAATTGTTGCCATCGACAGAAAAACAAATAAAGTGATTGCAGTTGGCAAACAAGCCATGCAAATGGATGGAAAATCTCATGATGGTATTAAAACGATTCGTCCATTAAAAGATGGGGTTATTGCTGATTTTGATGCGGCAGAACACATGATTCGTGGAATGATCAAAATGATCAATACAGGTAAAGGTTGGTTTTTGCCTAGTTTAAAAATGGTAATTTGTATTCCTTCTGGTATTACAGAAGTAGAAAAAAGAGCAGTTCGTGACTCTGCAGAAATTGCAGGCGCAAAAGAAGTATACATGATTCACGAGCCAATGGCTGCAGCTATTGGAATTGGAATTGACGTGGAAGAACCAATGGGAAACATGATCATTGATATCGGAGGCGGAACAACAGAAATTGCAGTTATTGCTTTATCTGGAATTGTATGCGACCAATCAATTCGTGTAGCTGGAGATAATTTTGATAGTGACATCGTGAATTACATGCGCCGTCAACACAATATTTTAATTGGTGATAGAACAGCTGAAAAAATTAAAATTGAAGTAGGTGCCGCATTGCCTGAACTTACTGATCCACCTGCAGAATTTGCAGTTCAAGGAAGAGATTTAATGACCGGTGTTCCAAAACAAATTAAAGTATCTTATACAGAAATTGCACATTGTTTAGATAAATCCATTTCGAAAATTGAAGAAGCAATCCTAAAAGCATTAGAAATTACACCTCCGGAATTATCTGCTGATATTTACCAAACAGGTATTTATTTAACAGGTGGCGGTGCTTTATTGCGTGGACTTGACAAAAGAATTTCCGCAAAAACAAAACTACCTGTTCATATAGCAGAAGATCCCTTAAGAGCCGTTGTTAGAGGTACTGGTATTGCATTGAAAAATATCGGCAACTTCAAATTCTTAATGACCTAATTAGCAAAGAAAGAATAATAAAAAACCTGTCGAATGCGTAACCTTGGAATATTCTTTTTAAGATATTATTCTTTCTTTCTTTTTTTATTTTTAGAAGTAATTGCTTTTTCTATGCTGTTCAATAGTAATGGTTATCAAAGTGCTAGCTTCTTTAATTCCTCTAATAAAATAAGTGGAAAAATATTTACAGTTTCTTCAAACATTCAATCATTCGTAAATCTTAGCATTGTTAATGATAGCTTGTCTATTGAAAATGCGCGTTTAAAAAACCAAGTACTTTCGGAAAGATATTCCAACAAAATAAACACTGGCGTTTACACAGATACCAGCATGTCTTTTCAGCAATACACATACATTCAAGCAAAAGTTATCAATAATACCATTTTAAAAAGAAACAACTACTTGACTTTAAACAGAGGTAGAATTCATGGTATTAGAAAGAACATGGGTGTAATATGTGGCGATGGTATTGTAGGTATTGTCAAAGATGTTTCTGATCATTATTGCTCTGTTATTTCGTTTCTTCATAAAGACACGAGGATAAGTGCGCAACTAAATTCCACTAAAGATTTTGGGTCATTGGTTTGGGAAGGGTTAAATCCTAAAATCGGAAATCTGAGAGATATACCTACTCATGTAAAAATTAAAGTTGGAGATTCAGTTACGACAACTGGCTTTTCTTCTATATTTCCTGAAAATGTAATGGTAGGAAAAGTAAAAAGCGTTAACCAAAAAAATGGCGACAACTTCTTCGATGTTGCAGTTACCCTTTCAACTAATTTCTCAACACTCAGATATGTTTATGTTGTTTCAGACATTCTTGCTGATGAAAAAATAAAAATTGAAGGAGGAAGAAACAATGATTAATCCAATAATCACTAACACTTTCCGTTTTCTTTTTTTAGCACTATTACAAGTTGTGGTGTTAAATAATGTAGGATTGCTAAATTTATTTAATCCTTACTTATATATTTTATTTATTCTTTTATTGCCATTCGAAACAGCACCATTTTATGTGTTGTTGTTTTCTTTTTTACTTGGCTTAACTATAGACACTTTTTCAAGCACCGATGGGATGCATGCAATTGCTGCTACTTTCATTGCATTTATAAGACCGATGGTGTTTTTAATCATTACCCCTAGAGGAGGTTACGAACATCAAACAAGCCCAAACCTAAAAAATATGGGGGCGCCATGGTTTATAACTTATGCTATCATAATGGTGTTTATTCACCACCTCATTTTATTTAATATTGAAGTATTTCGTTTATCGGAGTTTTTCATCACCCTTGCAAGAACAGCATTGAGCTCGTTGTTTACTTTAGTGCTCATTATTCTATCTCAATATTTATTAAGTAATTCAAAGACAAGATAGATGAATATATTTTTCGAACGAAAATACATTATTCAAGCAATTTTAATTTTCACTTGCTTTATACTTATTGTTCGCTTATTTTATATTCAAGTTATTGACGATAGTTATTTCCTATCTGC
>JBDKFN010000022.1:0-24190 GCA_039798705.1 Bacteroidota bacterium | reverse complement strand
GCAGATTAATTCGTAAATTTATAGCATTAACATTTCCTTTCCATGACTAGACTTTCTGTTAATATCAATAAATTTGCAACCCTTCGAAATGCGCGTGGAGGCAACAATCCAGACTTATTAAAAGTAGCGCTTGATTGTGAACGATTCGGTGCACAAGGAATTACGGTTCACCCTCGCCCCGACGAAAGACACATTCGATATGAAGATGTATTTCAATTAAAAGCACAAATTAAAACAGAATTTAATATTGAAGGAAATCCTTTAGAGCAAAAATTTGTTGATTTAGTTTTAGCTACCAAACCCGAGCAAGTTACATTGGTTCCGGATACAAGCAATCAACTGACTTCAAACCATGGATGGGACACCATTCAGCACCAACAATTTTTAAAAGATATCATTGCTACTTTTCACCAAGCAAATATTCGCGTTTCTATTTTCGTTGACCCTTCCTTGCCAATGATTCAAAACGCTGCGCAAACTGGAACAGATCGCATCGAACTATATACGGAACATTATGCCAAGCATTTTGCAAATGATAAAACTCATGCCATTAAAGAATATATTTCGAGTGCAAATTTAGCGCATGAACTTGGCATGGCAATCAATGCAGGGCACGATTTGGATTTAAACAATTTAGCTTATTTAAAAAATAACATTCCTCAATTAGCTGAGGTTTCTATTGGCCATGCTTTAGTTTGCGATGCCATTTACTTAGGTTTAGAAAATACTATTCAACTTTATTTAAAAAAATTACAATAAAGATGATCACAAACGTAAACATCGAAGAATTTCTAGCCTTAAGCAAAACAAGTCCAATCTTCGATGTGCGTACACCATTGGAATTTGAACAAGGTCATATACCAAACGCATTTAACTTACCCATTTTTAGTAACGAAGGTCGAATCAAAATTGGCACAACTTATAAACAGATAGGCCGCGAAGAAGCCATTTTACAAGGCTTTGAGCTTGTCGGTTCTGAATGGGCAAATTTTATTAAAACGGTAAAAAGCACCACTAATAGTAAAAAAATACTCATCCATTGTTGGCGCGGTGGCATGAGAAGTAATGCCATGGCCTGGGCAATGAGCTTTTATGGATTTGAAGTTTATCTATTGAAAGATGGTTATAAAGCCTATAGAAATTGGGTGCTTCAATCTTTCAAAGAAAAATTAAACATTCGAATAATTGGAGGATTAACTGGAAGTGGTAAAACGGAAATTCTTCAGGAAATAAAAAACCAACAAGGTCAAATTATTGACTTAGAAAATTTAGCACAGCACCAAGGTTCCGCTTTTGGTTCAATGAATAAATTGACACAACCTAGTCAGGAACAATTTGAAAATAATTTAGCGTTTGAAATAAGCTTATTACAAAAAGAGCAAATCATTTGGTTAGAAGATGAAAGCATTACGATTGGCAAAAGAGTTATCCCTGTTGACCTTTGGGAACAAATGCGCATTGCCGATTTAAAAATAGTTGAAATACCAAAACCAGACAGGGTGAATTCATTAGTGGCAAGTTATGGGCAACTTGCGCCAGAATTTCTGATAGAATGTACGCGGAAAATAGGTAAAAGATTAGGTCCCAAATTAACCCAAGAAACAATTATTGCAATTCAAAACAAAGACCTTGTTGCCTTTGTTGAAAATGTATTATACTATTACGATAAAACATATCATACTGGATTAATTAAGAAAAAAGATAGAGCACAAATACTTTATACTTTTAACAATTACGATGCCATTCAAATTGCAAAATTCCTATTACAAGAAATAAATAAAAATGGAAGAAATTAAACTTACACAATATTCACATGGTGCGGGTTGTGGTTGTAAAATTGCACCTGCGGTATTAGATACCATTTTACATAGCCCTATAAAATACCAAGCAAATGAAAATTTATTAGTTGGAAACGATACCCGCGACGATGCTGCTGTGTACGACCTTGGCGATGGGAATGCCATCATCAGCACCACTGACTTTTTTATGCCGATTGTAGATGATCCCTATGACTTTGGTCGCATTGCATCTGCAAATGCCATTAGTGATGTATATGCAATGGGTGGTAAACCAATTTTAGCAATTGCAATTTTAGGTTGGCCGATTAATAAAATTGATGCCGCAATTGCACAAAAAGTTTTAGAAGGCAGTAGAGCAGTTTGTGCAGAAGCAGGTATTACACTTGCTGGTGGACATAGTATTGATAGTCCTGAGCCTATTTTTGGTTTAGCAGTAAACGGAATTGTGCCCATTCAAAATTTAAAACAAAATTCTACTGCAGAAGCAGGATGTAAATTATTCCTAACAAAACCACTTGGTGTTGGTATTTTAACAACTGCACAGAAGAAAGGAATATTACAAGCTAACCACGAACAAATTGCAAAAGACTCTATGGTGAAACTGAATAAGTTTGGAGAGACTTTAGGCAAACTACCATGGGTACGCGCCTTAACCGATGTGACTGGCTTCGGATTGTTAGGCCATTTAAGTGAAATGTGTGAAGGTAGTCAAGTCAATGCGGAAATCAATTATCAATTAGTACCTCAAATTGCAGGGCTTTCTGCATACCTAGCTCAAAAATCTATCCCAGGAGGTACCCTTAGAAATTGGGATAGTTATGGTCACAAAATTAGCATCGACCCTAATTCTACTATTCAGCTTCAAGATAATGACTTAGCACCTGAATTAGCCATATTAGCTGACCCTCAAACATCTGGAGGTTTACTGATTGCCGTTGATGCTGCTAAAGAAAATGAAATGATTGAACTCTTAAAATCAAATGGATTTCCAGCAGAATGCTGTGTTTCATTTGGAACCCTAATACTAAGTCAAAACCAATTTAAAATCAGCGTGTTATAATATGTAAAAAATGCTGTTTTTGAATCAAAAAGCATCATTTTTTTTATTAATTTCGCAAGCAAATTCCACATCATGAAATTAGATATTCAATACTCAGAAAAATTCGAAAACAGACACATTTCTCCTAACGAGTCAGATACAGAAAAAATGTTGGCTAGCGTTGGTGTAAAAACTGTTGATGCATTAATCGAACAAACAGTACCTGCTAAAATTAGATTAGCACAAGCACTTCGTTTGCCTGCAGCTAAATCAGAAGCAACATATTTAAATGACTTGAAAAAAATTGCAAGTCAAAATAAAATTTTCAAATCATATATCGGTTTAGGTTACCACGATTGTATTACACCTGGCGTGATTCAAAGAAATATTTTAGAGAATCCAGGATGGTATACTCAATACACACCATACCAAGCAGAAATTGCGCAAGGACGTTTACAAGCTTTGTTAAATTACCAAACAATGGTATTAGATTTAACAGGAATGCAAATAGCAAATGCTTCGCTACTAGACGAAGGCACTGCAGCTGCTGAAGCCATGTTCATGCAATATTCATTGAGAAAAAATGATGACGCAAATATTTATTTTGTTTCTGAAGAAGTATTACCACAAACCATTGATATATTAAAAACTCGTGCTAATCCATTGGGTATTGAATTAATCATTGGCAACCACGAAACAGCAAACTTAGATGAAAAAATGTTTGGTGCAATTGTTCAATATCCAGCTGGAAATGGAACTATTTATAATTACCAATCATTCGCAAACAAATGTCATGCATTAGGTATCAAGTTAACTGTTGCGGCAGATATCATGAGCTTAATTGTACTTACACCTCCTTCGGAATTTGGTGCAGATATCGTAGTTGGTTCATCACAGCGTTTTGGTATTCCGATGGGATATGGTGGCCCGCATGCTGCATTCTTCGCAACAAAAGAAGAATATAAAAGATCAATGCCAGGTAGAATTATTGGTGTATCAATTGATGCTCAAGGTGAACCTGCATTAAGAATGGCATTGCAAACCAGAGAGCAACACATTAGAAGAGATAAAGCAACATCAAACATTTGTACAGCACAAGCATTGTTAGCGATTATGGCTTCGATGTACGCGGTTTATCATGGACCAAAAGGATTGAAAAAAATTGCTGGCAGAATACATGGCTTAGCAGTAAGTCTTTCTGAAGCACTAACACAACTTGGATACACACAAGAAAACAAAAACTTTTTTGACACTTTAAAAATAAAAGTTGGCGATCAGTTAGCAGCAATTCATAAAGATGCCATCGATCATGAATTAAATTTCAGATACGACGAAACACACGTATACATTGCGATTGACGAAACCACTGAAGTAGCAGACATTCAAAAAATTGCAGAAATTTTTGCAAAAATGATTGGAAAAACTTCAGCAGATTTTCAATTAAACATTCAAGTAAATTCAAAATTAGGAGATGAGAACGAAAGACAATCAGAAATCTTAACACATCCTATTTTTAATTCATACCATTCTGAACATGAAATGTTACGTTACATTAAATCTTTAGAAGCAAAAGATCTTTCATTATGTCATTCAATGATTGCATTAGGTTCGTGTACCATGAAATTAAATGCAACTACAGAAATGATTCCTGTAACATGGGCTGAATTTGGAAAACTACATCCATTTGCACCAACAAATCAAGTGGGTGGCTATATGCAAATTTTCAGCGAACTAGAAAAAGCATTATGTGAAATAACAGGCTTTGATGCCATGAGCTTACAGCCGAATGCAGGCGCACAAGGTGAATATGCTGGCTTAATGGTTATTCGTGAATATTTAAAAGACAAAGGAGAAGGACATCGTAACATTGTTTTAATTCCTTCATCTGCGCATGGCACGAACCCTGCAAGTGCTGCAATGGCAGGCTTTAAAATTATTGTAACTAAATGTGATGAAAAAGGAAATATTGATGTAGCTGATTTACGTCAACATGCATTAGCGAATAAAGAAAATTTAGCCGCTTTAATGGTTACTTATCCATCAACACATGGTGTTTTTGAAGAATCAATTCAAGAAATTTGTGCATTGATTCACGAAAATGGTGGACAAGTTTACATGGACGGTGCTAACATGAATGCTCAAGTAGGCTTAACAAGCCCAGCAAATATTGGTGCCGATGTTTGTCATTTAAACTTACATAAGACATTCTGTATTCCACACGGTGGTGGTGGACCTGGCATGGGACCAATTGGTGTAGCAAAACATTTAACACCATTTTTACCTGGTCATAGTTTAGTAAAGACAGGTGGATCAAAAGCAATACCAGCAGTATCTGCAGCACCTTACGGTAGCGCAAGTATTCTTTTAATATCACATGCATATATTGCAATGATGGGCGGTGAAGGATTAACTAATGCAACTAAATTTGCCATATTAAATGCTAACTACATTAAGAGTCGTTTAGAAAAACATTATCAAATTTTATATGCAGGTGCTAACGGTAGATGTGCACATGAGATGATTGTTGATTGTAGAATGTTCAAAAATTTTGGTGTTGAAGTAACAGACATCGCTAAACGATTAATGGATTATGGTTTCCATGCACCAACTGTTTCTTTCCCAGTTGCTGGAACTTTAATGATCGAACCAACAGAAAGCGAACCAAAATCTGAATTAGATAGATTCTGCGATGCATTGATTTCTATATTCCATGAAATTCAAGAAGTAGAAAATGGAACAGTAGACAAAACCGACAATGTTTTGAAAAATGCGCCACATACAGCAGCAGTTATTACAGGTAATGAATGGAACCATTCTTATACTCGTCAAAAAGCAGCTTATCCATTAACTTGGGTTAAAAACAATAAGTTTTGGCCTTCCGTTGGAAGAGTAAATGATACACATGGTGATAGAACACTAATTTGTGCATGTCCTCCAATTGAAAGTTATGCTGAATAATACTGACTTTATTATTTAAAAAAAGGGGCTTAATGCCCCTTTTTTTATGCATTAAAAACAAATTCATGCAATTATTTGTTTATATTGTATGTTATAACATTTATTTTATTACCTTTGATTCAAATTAAAAAATTATGAGAAAACAAATTTTAACTCTTTCTATCCTATTAGCAGGATTAGTAGCAACAGCTGCACCCAAAGCAAAATCGGCAAACTATAAAGTTGACGGTACTGCAAGTTCTATCAATTGGCTAGCTAAAAAAGTAACAGGTCAACATGGTGGAACCATTGCAATGACCTCTGGTGCATTAACAGTTGCAAATGATAACATTACAGGTGGTTCATTTGTAATTGACATGAACAGCATTAAATGTACAGACTTAACAGGTGAATGGGCAGATAAATTAATTGGTCATTTAAGATCTGATGATTTTTTCAGTGTAGAAAAAAATCCAACGGCACAATTAACAATTACTAAAGTTAATTACGAGTCTGCAAACAAAGCAAACATCGATGCAAATTTAACTATTAAAGGTATTACTAAAGCAATTTCATTCCCTTCTGCTATCAGCAAAAAAGGTGATGTACTTGTTGCCGTTTCAACTATTCGTGTTGACAGAACTAAATTTGACATTAAATATGGTTCTAAATCATTCTTTGAAAGCATTGGTGACAAAGCGATTGAAGACGAATTCGAAATCACAGTTAACTTAGTTGCAAAAAAATAACGCAAACAAACCTATTAACAAAAAAGCCTTTCTAATTTTTTAGAAAGGCTTTTTTATGCTGATAGCATCTTCTATTATTTCAAAAGCAGTAACTGCATTTTTCTGATCGTGGTACATTAAGCACTTCCAGTTTTCGGCTACAGCTTGTGCTGCAAATTGATTTCTCATTTCCATACACTTTCTACCGTCGAAATCATATTTTGCAATAAATCGCCTAATAACTTGCATGGCCTCTGGTAAAACATCACCGCCATAAAAATAAATTCCATCGCTGGTGTGCAATTTAAAAACTTGATGAAATGGGCAATGCCCACCAGTAATCTCGTAATCTATATACCCATCAATTGAACCTACACCATCTAACAATACCAGCGCATCAGATCTTCTTAAATATTCTAATGGTGCTAAACGATAAGATTGTGTCGCATGTGTTAATGCAAAGTTCAATTCTTCTTTCTGAATATAATAATATGCATTGGGAAAACTCAAATGCATGCTCCCATCCTTTTCATAAACCATTCCACCTGCATGGTCAAAATGCAAATGACTCATTAAAACTTTGGTCACCTCATTTGGATCATAACCGGCATTTTGAATAGCCTTATGGATGACTAATTCTCCGAGTTCATTATGATAACCTAAGCCTGTATCAAATAAAATTAGATCCTGTTCGGTTTGCAATAAAAAAGGCTGAACATGCACAAAAATTGAGGCAGGGCGGTCTTTTGGGTCATGAATAGCCGGGTCAAAAGGAATGAACTTTTTACTTTGATCAACTGAATATTGTCCTTCGGTAAGTACTACAAGCTTGGTCATTTTATTAATTTCAATTAATGCAGTTTAAAATACCGCAAAGCCTTTGTAATTTGTCTAAATTTTTGAATTGAAAAATGTATTTTTACAAAAACCGTTTACAAAGATATGGAAAAAAGGTGGGTAGAAAATAACCTTACAGACAAAACCGCTATCGATCAACTCGCAAAGGAGCTGAATGTAAACAACGTAATTGCATCGCTATTAGTAAAACGAGGCATTTACACTTTCGATCAAGCCAAAGACTTTTTTCGACCATCCATAAACCACCTCCACGACCCTTTCTTAATGAAAGACATGGAGAAAGCAATTCTCAGAATCAATGAAGCCATTGCTGCAGGAGAGCGCATTTTAATATATGGAGATTATGATGTTGACGGAACAACATCTGTAGCCTTAACTTATACTTTTTTTAAAAGCCAATACGAGCATTTAGATTTTTACATTCCAGATCGTTATAAAGAAGGGTATGGAATTTCAACAGCTGGTATTGATTTTGCTAAGGCAAATAATTTTAGTTTAATTATTGCTTTAGATTGTGGTATAAAAGCAATAGATAAAATTGATTATGCAAATTCGTTAGGCGTTGATTTTATTATTTGTGACCACCATTTACCTGGCGATTCGGTTCCTGCAGCTATTGCAGTTTTAGACCCTAAACAAAAAGATTGCCATTACCCATACGATGAACTTTCGGGTTGTGGAATTGGCTTTAAATTGGTGCAAGCATTCTGTCAATTTCACGAAATTGATATTGATACCATTCTACCTTTACTTGATTTAGTAGCTGTCAGTATTGCTTCAGATATAGTTCCTTTAACAGGTGAAAATAGAACACTTGCCTTTTTTGGATTAATTCAATTAAATAGTAATCCAAGGCCAGGATTAAAAGCTCTCATTAACATTGCAGCTACAAAAGGTGCTTTGTCAATCAATGAAATTGTTTTTTCTATTGGACCAAGAATCAATGCTGCTGGAAGAATAGATGATGCTAAGCATGCTGTCAATTTGTTAATATCAACCGACGAACAATCAGCATTTGATTTTTGTGAAATTGTTGACGGCAAAAATACTGAAAGAAAAGAATTTGACCAGTCGATTACTTTGGCTGCATTACAAATGATTGAAGACAATTTTGATTTACATCAAAAAAAATCTACCGTATTGTTTGACGCGTCTTGGCATAAAGGAGTCATTGGAATTGTGGCTTCTCGATTAATCGATAAACATTATAAACCCACCATTATTTTAACTGAATCCAATGGACTTGCAGCAGGTTCTGCTAGGTCTGTTAATGGTTTCGATATTTACGAAGCCATTAGTGCTTGTAGTGATTTGTTAATTCAATATGGTGGACATAAATATGCAGCAGGTTTAACCATGCACATTGATCAAATTCCAGCTTTTCAAGAAAAATTTGAATCCATCGTTGCTGAATCTATTCACGACGATTCTTTACAAGCTGAAATAGCCATTGAATGCGAAATGAATTTAGCAGAGTTTTCAACTAAAACCTACCAAGTGCTTAAGCAATTTGCACCCTTTGGACCAGGAAACATGAAACCTGTATTCATATCATCAAATGTACAACTGGCAAGCCCTGCACAATTAGTAGGCAAACAAAATACCAATCACCTTAAGTTTTCCGTTGTCCAACAAGGTAGCTATCAATTTGACTGCATCGCTTTTGGATTAGGAAATTTAAAAGATAAATTAGCAACTGGAATTCCATTTGACATCTGCTATACCATAGAAGAAAACACTTGGAGAGAAAAAACAAGCATACAATTAAATATTAAAGACATCCGAATTCATTCGTAATATATGTTGGAATTAAGAGCCGAACACCTGATTAAAACTTACAAAAAAAGAACTGTTGTAAATGATGTTTCTTTCAATGTTAAACAAGGCGAAATTGTAGGATTACTTGGACCAAATGGTGCGGGTAAAACTACTTCATTCTATATGATTGTTGGCTTGATCAAACCAAATTCTGGTAAAATATTTCTTCAAAACGAAGAAATTACACAGGAGCCAATGTATAAAAGAGCACAAAAAGGTATTGGCTACTTAGCTCAAGAAGCATCGGTTTTTAGAAAGCTTACTGTTGAAGAAAACATTTTAGCTATTTTAGAAATGACTGATTTGTCTAAAGCTGCTCAAAAAGAAAAATTAGAAGAACTCATTGAAGAATTTAGCTTAACGAAGGTTAGAAAGAACCAAGGTGATTTATTATCTGGAGGGGAAAGAAGAAGAACAGAAATTGCAAGGGCATTGGCTGCAAATCCTAACTTTATTTTATTAGATGAACCCTTTGCAGGTGTTGATCCTATTGCAGTTGAAGAGATTCAAACCATCGTATCTAAATTAAAGAAAAAGAATATCGGCATTTTAATTACCGACCATAACGTACAAGAAACGCTTTCTATAACGGATCGTGCTTATTTACTTTTTGAAGGATCTATTTTAAAGTCGGGTTCTGCCGAAGAACTTGCCGCAGATGAACAAGTTCGTCGCGTATACTTAGGTAAAAACTTTGTATTAAGACCTAAAGCAATCTAACAATGACTGTTGTAAACTCCATTCTTTCTTGGATTATGAAAAAAAGAATTCATCAAATTGAATTCTTCATGAAGTATCCAAATGAAGTGCAAGAAGAATGGTTGTTTAATTTAATTAACAGTGCAAGAAACACCGAATGGGGAAAAAAATACGATTATAAATCGATTGAAAGTAGGGAAGATTTTGTTAGCAGAGTACCCTTACAAAATTACGATACACTGAAGCCCTATATCGAAAGAATGCTTCAGGGCGAAGAAAACATTTTATGGTTTTCTGATATAAAATGGTTTGCCAAATCTTCTGGTACCACTAGCGATAAAAGTAAATTCATTCCCGTTAGTAATGAATCTTTAGAAGAATGCCACTACAAAGGCGGAAAAGATTTGCTCAGTATTTATTGTAACAACAGACCAGAATCAAAAATATTTACAGGAAAGTGTTTAATAGTAGGCGGAAGCAACCAAATAAGCCCTATAAACGACGAAATCTCTTACGGCGACCTTTCAGCTGTTTTGATCAAAAATTTACCGATTTGGGCCGAATTTCATACCACACCAAATAGTGCCATTGCATTAATGGAACATTGGGAAGAAAAATTGGAAACCATCGCCAATGCAACTATCGACGTAAATGTGACCAACATTTCTGGAGTTCCAACCTGGACCGTTTTGTTAGCCAAAAGGATTCTAGAAATTACAGGTAAAAATAATTTACTCGAAGTATGGCCAAACCTTGAATTGTATTTTCACGGTGCGGTAAATTTTGCACCCTATCGTGCACAATTCGAGAAATTAATTCCATCATCTGAAATGTATTACTTAGAAACCTACAATGCTTCAGAAGGTTTCTTTGGCATACAGGACCAAACCAATAGCAGTGAAATGTTATTGATGTTAGACTATGGCATTTACTATGAATTTATTCCGATTGAAAATTTAGAGGAAGAAAATCCTAAAACGTTGACCTTATCCGAAGTTAGTTTGTATAAAAATTATGCCATTGTAATTTCTACCAACGGCGGTTTATGGAGGTATGTAGTTGGTGATACCATTCAATTCACTAGTTTAAATCCATATCGCATTTTAATTACTGGCAGGACTAAACATTTTATCAATGCATTTGGAGAAGAACTAATAATTGACAATGCCGAAAAGGCTTTGGTAAGTGCTTGCAACACCTGTGATGCAGCGATTAAAGACTATACCGCTGGACCAATCTATTTTGGAGATAAAAATGCCGGTGGTCACGAATGGATTATTGAATTTGAGAAAGAACCTGCCAATTTAAATTTATTTACAGATAGCTTAGATAATGCATTGAAAAAAATCAATTCTGATTACGAAGCCAAGAGAAAAGGTGACATGGCACTCATGAAACCTATTATTCATATTGCTCAAAAAGACACCTTTTATAACTGGATGAAAAACAGAGGCAAATTAGGCGGTCAACATAAAGTACCGCGCCTTGCCAATAATAGAATTTATATAGACGAAATTTTGAAAATGCTTAATAATTAATTTTTCGCTCCATCGCATTCGAACCATAAATAGACAAGGTTATACCTGCCACTGACTGAACTGTATTGATGTTCACAAATGGACTAATGCTAATTCCAAAATCATAAACAGGCTTAATTATAAATTGTATTTGCCCTTGTATCCCTAAACCAAAAGATTTGTCTTGATTGATTGTTTTAGTTGAATCGAATGGGTAATAATTTGTATAAACTAAACTAGGCCCCGCAAAGGCCGCGATTTTATAATATTGTTTTTCGATTACCTTTCCCCTACCTACATTAAAAGCGTTTAAATAAACCGTAGCCCCGCCAAATGCCAAGTAGTTAAGCGTGCTCGCTTGGTAACTCAACTGCCACAAACGGTCTAAGTGGTCATAATAATTGAAACTTAATTCCATGTTGGCATTTGTAAAATTTGGCAATGAAGGCTTAACATTTGGGCCAAATCCAAACAACACCCAATTATTTCTACTTTTAAAACGATATGCACCGATATAATAATCTTCAAAAACTCTTTTAGGCTTATTATTTGACTGAGCAGAAACTTGCTCTTGTGCAAAAGATTGCTCAAAAAAACAAAGCAACAAAACGAATGTCGCCCATAATTTATTCGATTTCATATTAGTTTGTCTCGTTAGTTTTTGGAAAAAAATAAGAAAATAAAACACTTGCTACTAAAACAGTTATAATAAATATCAGTGAATGAAAAGTGTTAAACCCAATGAGTTTTAGCCAATGAGCTGCTAACATCTTTACCCCAATAAATGTCAACAATATTGCCAATCCTGTTTTTAAATAATGAAAGCGATGTATAACATTGACCAACAAAAAAAACATAGATCGTAAGCCGAGAATAGCAAAAATATTCGAAAAGAAAACAATGTAAGGATCTTTGGTAATTGAAAATATAGCAGGTATTGAATCAACTGCAAAAATTAAATCTGAAAATTCGATTACAATTAACACAATAAATAATGGCGTGATAAGCCATTGTTTGTTTTTCCTAACAAAGAATTTACTCCCAACATACCTAGGGAATACCCTAAAAATTTTAGCGGCAAACTTTACTGCAGGATGGTTTTCTGTGTCAATTTTTTCTTCTTCATCGCCTTTAAAAAATAAGCTAAGCCCAGTATACAATAAAAATATACCAAACAAATACAAAATCCATTCAAACTCTTTAATTAGCGTAGCCCCTAAAAAAATGAATAAAAAACGCATCAGAATTGCACCAAGTATACCCCAGAACAAAACCCGATGATAATATTTTTCTGCAACATTGAAAGCGGTTAGTAATAATATAATTACAAAAATATTATCTACCGAAAGTGCGTATTCTACTAAATAACCACTGATAAATTCTAACGCTAAATTCTGATTGTAATTTGCTAAACTTTGGGTAAAGTTATCGGGAAGAACTTGAAAGTTTTGCTGATATTCTTTTATTACTCCTTGCAATGCGTTTATGTCATTTAAGCCGTGAATCCAATTTCCCCTATATAAAAGTAAAACATAGAAAAATACAGCAAAACTCAACCAGATGAAACTCATGACAGCCGCCTCTTTGACGCCAATAACATGGTTTTTCTTATTGAAAACCCCTAAGTCAATGGCTAACATCGAAACCACAAATAAAGCAAAGCCTGCAAAAAAGAATAATTCTGTTGTGAACATTATTTTCTCCTATTAATGGTGAAATCGACTAAATGAATAAGAGATGCTTTGGCTGTAGAATCTGGAAACTGTGTTAAAATATCTAGTGCTTTTTGTTTGAACGCTAACATTTTTTGTTCTGCATATTTCATTCCACCTTGACTATGAATAAAATTTAAAATCGTATGAAGTGTTTGTTGCTCTTCATTATGATTCTTAACTAATTTTATCATTTTATTTTTTTCCGAACTGCTAACTTGTTGCAGCGCAAATATCAATGGTAATGTTAATTTCTTTTCTTTGATGTCAATTCCTTTTGGCTTACCGATGTCATCGTAACCAAAATCCATCAGATCATCTTTTATTTGAAAAGCCATGCCAATATACTCTCCGAACAAATGCATTTGATTTACTACATCTTGACTAACCCCTGTAGAAGCTGCACCACAAGCGCAACAAGATGCGATTAACGAAGCCGTTTTTTGTCTAATGATTTCATAATAAACTTCTTCCTGTATATCTAATCTTCTCGCCTTTTCTATTTGCAATAATTCCCCTTCGCTCATTTGTTGCACTGCATTCGAAACAATTTTCAATAATTCAAAATCGTTATTATTTAAAGACAATAGCAACCCCTTGGCTAATAAAAAATCTCCGACCAATACTGCAATTTTATTTTTCCAAACAGCATTGATAGAAAGAAATCCCCTTCTTTGGTAAGCATCATCTACTACATCATCGTGCACTAAAGTTGCGGTATGCAGCAACTCAACCAATGCGGCTCCCCTGTGCGTTGCTTCCGTAATACCTCCGCATAATTGCGCAGTAAAAAACACAAACATGGGTCGCATTTGCTTCCCTTTTCGTTTATAAATATATTGTGTTACTTTATCTAACAGCGGAACAGAACTTTGCATCGAGGACTGAAAACTCTTTTCGAATTCAGTTAATTCTGTTGCAATGGGAATACGTATTTCAGAAAGTTTCAATGCCTTAAAATTATACTGCAAATTAAGTTATTGTTTGCAATTTTTCAGCCATATTTGAAACAGACTAACATCTAATTATTATCTAATTGATATTCAAGAAAATAGCTTATTAAATAAATTAGCCATTTTAGCATTATTTATGCAATTTTGTGCTTGAAAAACATTGAATCAATATGAACTACCAAATAAGTATAGAACAAACAAAAAATCCACACTGGAGTAAAGATTTAGTTGAAAGAGGAGAGTTTGGAGCGGTTATTTCTGACCACATGTTTGTTGCAAATTACGAAGCAGGGAAATGGATTAACCCTAAAGTTGTTCCTTACCAAAACCTTTCACTTAACCCTGCAATTTTGGCTTTGCATTATGGCCAAAGTGTATTCGAAGGAATGAAAGCTTTCAAAATGCAAGATGGCACTGTTTCAATATTTAGAATTGAGAAACACTTAGAAAGATTGAATAAATCTTTAGACAGAATGTGTATGCCTACCATTCCTGCTGATTTATTTCATGCCGCTTTATTAGCATTTGTAAAAACAGATCAAAATTGGGTACCAGATGGCGAAGGTCATTCATTATATATCAGACCATTTGTATTTGCATCGGAAGCGCGTTTTGGCGTAAAGATTGCCGAAGAATACATGTTTGTGATTTTTGGTGGACCAGTTGGACCCTATTATGGTTCCCCTTTGAAAATAAAAGTAGAAACACATTTTGCACGTGCAACGCGTGGTGGCACTGGCTTTGCTAAATGTGCTGGAAATTATGGTGCCTCTTTCTTTCCTACTAAATTAGCAAAAGAAGAAGGCTTCGATCAAATTTTATGGACCGATGGTCGTGAAAATAAATACATCGAAGAATCTGGTACAATGAACGTAATGTTTATCATCAATGGTCAATTAATCACTCCTAGTACCTCTGACTCTATTTTAGATGGCATAACAAGAGATTCATTATTATCTATTACTAATGAAATGGATATGCCTGTAGAAATTAAAAAAATCAGTGTAGATGATTTAGAAAAAGCGTTGAAAGCGAATCATGTTTCAGAAGCTTTTGGAACTGGTACGGCTGCAGTAGTTGCTCCGATTGAATCAATCAGTATCAACGGGCATAATTATATTTTACCTGTAGCAGACGAACATTCATTTATGATGCGTGCAAAAAAGAAATTAATGCATATTCGCACAGGAGTAGAAGCTGATAAATTTAGCTGGAATACGATTGTATCATAATATTAAATCAGCCTAGTATTTTTGCTAGGCTGTTATTTCACCCCTTAGGTTCTGCGTCAATTGATTTGCTATTTCAGCTATTGTTAAATCTTGACCGAATAAAAACATCAGCTTTGTTATTGCAGCTTCAAAGGTAAGGTCTAATCCGCCTACCACTCCCATTTTGGCTAAATGTTTACTCGTTTCATATCGTCCAATTTCAACATTCCCGCCAATACATTGTGTGATTTCTAAAATTAAAATACCTTTTGAAACCGCAGCTTGTAAGCAATCTACAAACCAAGAATCGGTGCAGGTATTACCAGCACCAAAACCTTCTAATATTATTGCTTTAACACCTTCAGCATGTATTACAGCATTCACGTATGCAGGCGATATTCCTGGAAATATTTTTAATAATGAAATTGGGTTTTGTAAATGTTTGTGTGCAATGAATGCAGATTCTGAACGTGGTAGTAAAACTTCTGAATTAAAATTAATGTGCACACCAGCTTCTGCTAAAACAGGGAAATTGGGCGATCGGAAAGCTTCAAATTTATTTGCTTCCACTTTTTTTGCACGGTTTCCTCTAAATAATTGATAGTCGAAATAAATACAAACTTCGTTGACAATTGATTGTCCGTTTTCATCTTTAGCCGCTGCAATTTCTAATGCTGTAATCAAGTTCTCTTTGGCGTCAGTTCTTATTTCACCAATAGGCAATTGCGAGCCTGTTAGAATGACTGGTTTGGATAGGTTTTCCAACATGAAACTCAATGCAGATGCTGTATAAGCCATCGTATCTGAACCGTGTAAAATTACAAATCCATCATATTGGTGGTAATTTTCTTCAATTATATTCACCATTTGAATCCAACTATTCATGTTAATGTTAGACGAATCTAAAATTGGATTGAAAGAAATGACCTCTAGTTTATAATTGAGACGTGTTAATTCTGGAACATTTTCTGTGATATTATTAAAATCAAAAGGAACTAACATTCCTTTTTGGTCTTGTACCATTCCTATGGTACCACCTGTATAAATCACTAATAGTTTTTGCATTTTATTACTTTCTAAATACCAAAAATATTTTTTGAATTTGCAGTGGTTTCCGCTGCTACTTCCGCTAATGTACAAGATTTTATTTCAGCAAGTTTTTCAGCAACATGAATCATGTAGGAACTTTCATTTGGCTTGCCCCTAAAAGGAACAGGACTCAAATAAGGCGAATCGGTTTCTAGCACTAAATGTGCTAAATCAATTTCTTTTACCACTTCGGCTAAGCCCGCATTTTTATAGGTCAAGACACCACCGATGCCTAAATAAAAACCCATTTCAATTATTTTTTTTGCTTGCGCAAGTGTGCCAGAAAAACAATGAAAAATCCCTCTTAATTCTGTTGATTGCTCCGCTTTTAAAATCGCTAAGGTTTCGTCAAATGCCTTACGACAGTGGATTACAATAGGTAGTGACATCGACTTTGCTAATTTTATTTGCTCGACAAAAATCACTTTCTGCTGTTGTTCAAAAGTTTTGTCCCAATATAAATCCATCCCAATTTCGCCTATTGCATATATCTTATTTGATAATGCGGCTTGTTTAATAACTGCAAACTTTTGTTCGTAATTGGCGTCAACAGAACAAGGATGCAAACCCATCATCGGAAAACATTGTGTGGGATATTTGGTAGCTAATGCAAAAACTGCATCAATTGATTCCTCATCTATGTTTGGTAGAAAAAATTGTTGAATACCATTTTCATTGGCACGCACAATTATTTCATCAATAGTTGACGAAAGCTCTGGAAGGTAAATATGGGTGTGGGTGTCGACTAACATTAAGAATGTGATGAAACAAAAAAGGCCTAAACAAAATGCTTAGGCCTTTCTGTAATTAAATATTTATTGAACTGAAACTAATTCCACTTCAAATGTTAGTGGTGCAAATGGTGGAATAACTCCTCCTGCTCCTCTTGAACCATAAGCTAAATTTGATGGGATAATTAACAATGCTTTACCGCCAACTTTTAATAAGGCAATTCCTTCGTCCCAACCTTTGATAACCATACCTTGTCCTAATTTAAATTCAATTGGGTCGTTTCTATCCAAAGATGAATCAAATTTAGTTCCATCTAATAAACGACCGGTATAATGAACTTTAACCGTTTTACCAGCTACTGCTTGTTCACCTGTACCCGGTTCTGAAACAACATACATCAAACCTGATGATGTTTTACTTGGTGTGATTTTTTGATCTGCAATGTATTTTGCAATTACTTCATTTTCTTTCATAGCGTTATCTTTTTCTGCTTTTAATTCTTCTGCTTTCAACGCAGCTTCTGTTGTTGAACTAATAATTTTAACGGTGAAGTTTAAAAAACTACTTGAATCAATAAATGAAGGACGAGGTGCTGCAAATGTTTTTGTAAATAATGAATCTGCATTAATTAAAAAACTTGCACTATCGCCAACAGTTAATAAAGTCAAGCCATCCATTAAATCACCTTTAAATGCTGCTTTTGTAATTTTTAACTGAACTGGTTTACCCATTTTCCAGCTATCAAAAACAAATGAATCTTTACTAGTTACATATTTGATATGCAAAGTAACTACATCATCTAATTTTAATTTAGACCCTTTATTTGACTTATGCATTACATAAGATAAGCCTGTTGTTTTAGACTTTGAATATTTTACTGCTTTTTGTGCATTTGCAAATGAAGCTATTAACAAAAATGCTACAAGTACTTTTAAACTTTTCATATGTTATATTATTTTTTAGCTTTTTTAATACCTACTAATTCCATGTCAAACACCAAAGTTGAAAATGCTGGAATTGCACCATTACCCATTTCGCTTGCGCCATATGCTAAAGCCGATGGAATGATAACAGTAGCTTTTGAACCTTTTGACATAATTTGTAAAATTTCGTCCCAACCTTTGATAACTACACTTTGTCCAACTGGAAACTCTAATGGTTTACCTGCAGGATAAGAAGAATCAAATTTAAAACCATTCAACAATCTTCCAGTATATTGAACCATAACGGTATCACCTACTAGCGCTTTTTCAGCAGAACCTTCTTTGGTAATTACATACTGAATACCACTTGCTGTAATAACAGTAGTTAATTTATTATCTGCAATGTATTTGTTGATGTTCACTTTTTCTTCGGTTGCTTTTTTAGCAGCCTCCGCTTGCATCTCATCTTCCATTTGTTTTTTTGTTTGCACTTTTTCTATTTTAACTTGGAAAGTCAACATAGAACCCGCCGCAATAAATGCAGGACGTTGGAAACGGAAAGTTTTTTCAAACAACGAATCTGCATTAATTAAAAAAGTTGCAGAATCAGATTCAGACAATAAAGTCAAACCATGCATTAGATCTCCTTTGAAAGAAGGTTCTACAACCATTAATTTAACTGCTTGACCGATCTTGTAAGTATCAAATAAAACGGAGTCAGAATCTGTACGGTAAACCATATTTAAAGTAACGAAATCTCCTACTTTAATTTTTTCGCCTTCGTTGCTCGTGTGGATTTTATATTTCAATCCTTCTTCACTTGTTTTAAAACCATCTCCACAACTTTGGAATAAGGCAGTCGCTAATGCAGCGATAATTAATAATCTTCTAGTCATTTTATTTTTATTTTATTATTTATTGTTTTAACATTTCTTCATATTCAGGTAGGATATTTTTTATCTTTTCTACCGTTTCGGCTAAGCTTAAAAAAGATATTCCTCCGGCAGCATTTCGATGCCCTCCACCTTCAAAATATTTTTTCGCCACTTCATTCGCAGGAAATTCTCCTTTTGAACGAAACGAAAGTTTGCGCGCTTCGCCTCTATCAACAACCAAAATAGCAAAACGAATACCATTGATAGAAAGTGCATAATTTACAATTCCTTCGGTATCGCCAGTTACAATTTGGTATTTTTTCAATTCCTCTTGATCAATATAAATGTATGCAGTGTTTATTTCTGGCAATACAAACATTTTCTGACTCAAAATATGTCCTAAAAACTTTAAACGGTTTTCAGAATTGGTATCGTATATTAATTCGTGAATTCTTGAGTTATTAGCACCCCTTTCAATTAAATCTGCAATGATGCGATGAACTTCCGCTGATGTACTTGGAAAACGGAAAGAACCAGAGTCGGTCATGATACCAGTATATAAACAGGTAGCGATATCTTTATCAATGCTGTTTCCAAAACCTAATTCGACAATGAAGCGGTAAACTAATTCTGCCGCTGCACATGCACGAACATCCCAATAAGTGTAATCTTCAAAACCTTCTGGATCTAGATGATGGTCAATCATTACTTTTTTTGCAGCACTATTTCTGACTAAATCACCTAATGAACCAATCCTAGAAAGCGCATTAAAATCTGAGCAAATTATTAAGTCAGCTTCCGCAACTAATTCCTTAGCACGTGCTTCCTGAATTTGAAAATCTATAACCTCTGAATTTCCAGGTAACCAATGTAAGAAATAAGGATAATCAGAAGGCGTTACGACATGCACTTGATGACCTAAAGCAAGCAGAAAATGGTACAAACCCAAAGAAGATCCCATGGCATCTCCATCTGGTTTATGATGCGTCGTGATCACGATTTTCTTTGCTTCGGAAAGCAGCGCTTGTAGTTCTTTTATATTGTGCATAGAAAGGTAGCAAATCTATTCATTTTTTTTTCATTATACGGCTTTAAACAAAGGATTATAAAGGTTTTTTACAAGATTTCATATGATTTTAACATAGTTATTGTAATTTCGCGGAAATAAATAATTAAAAAGATGACCACAAACAGAACTTTTACCATGATTAAGCCTGATGCTGTAGCAAATGGACACATGGGAGCTATCATTGACCACATTATCAAAGCAGGATTTAAGGTAATTGCCTTAAAATACACTTCATTGAGCCCCGAAATGGCTGGAAAATTCTATGAAGTTCACGCAGAACGTCCTTTTTACAAAGACTTAGTCGCATTTATGTCTTCAGGACCAATTGTTGCTGCAATTTTAGAAAAAGACAATGCAGTTGCTGATTTCCGTACCGTTATTGGTGCTACTGACCCTCAAAAAGCAGACGCAGGAACAATCAGAAATTTATATGCAAAATCGATCGACGCTAATGCAGTTCACGGATCTGATTCTGACGAAAACGCAATGATTGAAGGAAACTTTTTCTTCAGTGCATTTGAAAGATGCTAATTGCATTTTATAAACATAAAAAAAGCTTGACAAATTTGTCAAGCTTTTTTTATGCCTAAAAATTTACAATTACAATAGTACAATTTCGTTGATTAATTTCTTTCCAGCATATTCATTAATGTTATCAATTAAATTTGTTTTCATCATGATTAACTCCTGACGTAAACTTGCGGAAGAAACTTTTAAGTATAACTTTTGTTGACGAATGGAAATCTCATCGGTTCGATTAGCGATTACTTTTCCCACTAATTCAGGCCAATTTGATTTAATTTTTTCTGCTAAAAACTGATCGGAAAGTTTGTATGTTTCCAACAATTGCTCTATAGCAGCTTTCATGGTCAACTCATTACTTTTCCTAAATAACATATTTAATTTTTATTGACCTGCGCTACAAGCCCTTTGTTTACCTCAAATATACGACAATCGATATTTAAATCTTGAAAAATTTTTGCAACCCTTGCTTGGTCTGTATCTGTAATAAATAATTGGCCGAATGAATCTTCACTGACCATGGCCAATAATTTTCGAATGCGTTGTTCGTCTAACTTATCAAAAATATCATCTAACATTAAAATTGGTTTATAGCCTTTCTTGGTATTTAAAAAAGAATAATGCGCAAGCTTCAATGCAATAACATAAGATTTTTGCTGGCCTTGTGAGCCATATTTTTTCAATGGAAATTCACCTAAATTAAATTGCAAGTCGTCTTTATGAATTCCATAATTAGTCCTTGCAGTATATATATCTTTCGTTAAATTATTTTTCAATAGCAATGCAAAATCTGTTTGACTTAAATGCGATTCATAATTGAAAGTGACTGTTTCTGCTCCTGAGCTGATGGTTTGGTAAATTTGATTAAACAATGGAATAAATTCTTCCATAAAATTCACGCGCTTTTGATAAATTTTTGCCGCTAAATGAACCAGTTGTTCATCATATATCGAAATCATTTCCTCATCCACTCGGTTTCGTTCTTGAAACTGTTTCAGCAAGGCATTTCTTTGTGCTATCACTTTATGATAGGCAATTAAATCATCTAAATAAACGCTGTCAGTCTGTGAAATAGCGTTGTCTAAGAATTTTCTTCGTTCTTCACTCCCTTCAGAAATCAAATACTGGTCTTGTGGAGATATCATTACCAAAGGATAAATGCCAATATGGTCGGCCAATCTTTGGTATTCCTTGTTATTTCTTTTAAAAACCTTTTTATGGTTACGCTTTAGGCCACAATAAACTGGTTCTGTCTGCTCATCTTTGTTAAAGTCTCCTTGAACCAAGAAAAATGCTTCTTCGTGCAAAATTTGCTGGGAATCTATCGGGTTAAAATAGCTTTTGCAAAGGCATAAATAGTGAATGGCGTCTAAAATGTTCGTTTTACCGGCTCCATTATTACCCACAAAGCAGTTTACACCTGGCAAAAAACTCAAATTAGCCTCGGGGTAATTTTTAAAATTTAAGAGTGAAAGTTGATTTAGATACATTAAAAACCCATTCTGGTGCACAAATATATTTAAATTAAGGGCATCTTTTAAACAGATATTGATAGTATCGGCTAAAAATGTATTTTTGCAAGCTTAGAATAGATTTATATGTCGCAAGAAACAGAAAATAACATTGGAGAACAGTTTTCAAAAGCAGAACACTACGTAGCTGAAAACAGAAAAAGTTTATTAGTAATTGGAGGCACCATTGTTGCCTTAGTTTTAATTTATTTTTCATACCAAAGATTCATCTTAACTCCTAGAGAAAAAGAAGCAGCTGCACAAAGCTATGTTGCAGAAAGATATTTTGAACAAGATTCATTAGACAAAGCGATCAATGGTGACGGAAACTTTTTAGGTTTTGTAGGTATCATTGATGAGTATGGTAGTACTAAAGCAGGAAACCTTGCACACTACTACTTAGGTTTTTGTTATTTGAAAAAAGGACAATATGATTCAGCAGTTGAATCATTAAAAGAATTTAGCAGTAACGATGATTTATTAAGCGCTTTAGCTTATGCAGGAATTGCTGATGCTTATGTTGAATTAAATCAATTAGATAACGCAAGTTCTTATTATGCAAAGTCTGCTGCAAAGTCGCCAAACGCTTTCACAGCGCCAATTGCACTGTTAAAGTTAGGCATCACTTATGAGCAATTAAATGAAAATCAAAAAGCAGTTGACACCTACAATAAAATCAAAAAAGAATTTGCTGATACAAACGAAGCAAGAGACATTGATAAATACATTGCAAGAGCAAGTGCAAAAATTTAATTAAAAATTTTTATTAAAAACTCCTGAGCAACCTCAGGAGTTTTTTTATGTTAAAACAAATGGCTACTCATTTAAAAAACCTTTCCGATTTTACTCATTTAAGTATACCGTCTGCAGCAACTTTTAAATTTGCGATTGTTGTTGCGCAATGGAATGCCGCAATTACCGGTGCACTTTTAAATGGCGCAATAGCTGCTTTGCAAGAAAACGGCTGCCCAGAAAACCACATTACGATTTACGAAGTGCCTGGAACTTTTGAGTTAAGCAACGCCGCTGCATTAGCTGCCGCAAGCAAGAAATACGATGCGGTTATTTGCCTTGGATGTGTTATTCAAGGGGAAACCCGTCATTTCGATTTTATTTGTAATGCAGTAGCCAATGGAATAACCAACGTAGGTACGCAAAGCCTTGTTCCTGCAATTTTTGGTGTATTAACTACAGAAAATATGCAACAAGCGGAAGACAGAGCTGGCGGGAAACATGGGAATAAAGGCACAGAAGCAGCAATTACCGCTATCAAAATGGCAGCTTTAGCCGCAGATTTTAAAAATATCAATTAAACAATTACATTTGTCTAATAAGCAATAAACAACATGAAAAAAGTATTTGCATCAATTTTAGTTTTAGGCTTCATAGCCATTGCATTTAGCGCTTGTTCAAGCCGTCAAGGTTGCCCAGGTGGCGCAGATAATTATAAATACTCAGGAAGAGGTAGAGGCGTTTGGAAATAAAATGAATTTAATTCCTCTTAACGACGAAGCACAATTAATTGCAATTGCCAATGGCAACGAACCTGTTGTATTATTCAAACATAGTACTAGTTGTTCGGTTAGTAAAATGGCATGGAAAATGTTTCAACAAGAATGGAACGATTCCGTTTTTCCTGTGTACTATTTAGATTTACTGAACTTTCGTTCTATCTCAAATGCGATTGCAACGCAATTTCAAATTTCACATGAATCACCTCAGGTATTGGTGATCAAAAATGGTCAATGCACATATCATGCAAGCCACCAATCTATTGAAGCAGCTATAGTTTTAGCGGAACTCAATAATTAAATACAACCGTTTTTACAGTTTCAGGATGTAAACTCAAAGCTACTGGACAAGTCTTTGTTGCATTGGCAATGATGGCTTTTTCTTTGTCAGTAAATTCAACATTTTTAGGAAAATAAAATTCCACTTTCAGCTCACCTACTCTTCTTGGATCACTAGACATTATTTTAGTAATATCTAATTTCGCATCGACAAGCTTCTGTTCAAAACCATGCGTTTTACCAGCAATAGCCATGATGGTAAACATACAACTCCCTAATGAAGTTGCTAACAAATCGGTTGGCGAAAAACATGAACCTAAACCTTGGTTATCTTTTGGCGCGTCTGTGTAAATAACTGTTTGCGAATCAAGGTGTGTTGCTTGAGTTCTTAACTCCCCTAAATAAACC
>JBDKFN010000021.1:0-24466 GCA_039798705.1 Bacteroidota bacterium | reverse complement strand
GTATTTCGATGTATAATTTTTGTAAATTGTAAATTGTTTAAATATATACCCATGAAATTGAAATTGCTACCTAATAGATTTTCGCTAGTATTTTTGATGCTTAGTCCAATAATGACTTTTGCAATTAATTGGAAAGAGTCTAGTAATTCTTTTACTAAACAAAATTACGCTTCGGTATTGCCTTTGAAATATAGAAGCGTAACCGTCGATTATAGTCTGCTTAAGAATACGCTATCTTCAGCACCTATATCAGACTTTAATAACCCAACTAAACAAATGGGATTAGTGATGTCGTTGCCTTTACCTGAAGGAGGCTTTGAAGAATTTCGAATCATCGAAACGCCTATGATGGAGCCTGAGCTAGCTTTGAAGTATCCAAATATTAAAACATACACTGGTATTAGTTTAGTGAACCCGATGCATTCAGTTAAAATAGATTTGGGAAATTTAGGTTTCCATGCATTGATATTTTCTGAAAACGGAAGAATATTTATTGACCCTGTGAGCAGCAAACATCAAAACAATTATTTCGTTTTTTATGCGAAAGATATGCCATCGGATCAGCAGCCTTCATTTGAATGTGGAACAATTGCAGATGATACTTTTTTAAAAGAGAATCAAAATAGGTTAGATGAATATTATCAAAATCGAAGCGCTATTGAAATTGTTTATAGGACTTATAGAATGGCTATAGCTTGCACAATAGAATATGCACAGGCATCAACAGGCCTTGCAAACCCAACCAAAGCAGATGTCCTAGCCAGAATGGTAACTACTATTAATAGGGTGAATGGTTTATACGAAAGAGAAAATGCGGTACATTTCAACATCATTGCCAAAACAGATACGCTTATTTTCTTAACAGGAACAGATCCATATACCAATGAAAGCGGCTCTACAATGTTAGGAGAAAATCAAGCAACCGTTAATGCGAGAATTGGTAATTTAAATTATGACATTGGACATGCTTTCAGTACTGGACCTGGAGGAATTGCATCTTTAGCCTCGGTATGTGTTACTGGTCGAAAAGCAATGGGTGTTACTGGTTTGCCAAATCCTGTGGGTGATATTTTTGATTTAGATTTTTTAAGTCATGAACTTGGGCATCAGTTTTCTGCTAACCATACTTTTAATTCTGTTACTGGTGGTTGTGCTGGAAATAGAAATGGATCTACAGCCTATGAACCAGGCGGAGGTACCACTATAATGGGTTATACTACTCAATGCGGCGCAGATCAAATTACAACAGTACCTGATCGCTTATTTCATGCAAGTGCATTAGATGAAATGTTTGCATATATGTATACGAGTTCAGGTAATAGTTGTCCTATAAAAGTACCTACTGGAAATTTTCAACCTATTGTAAATGCTGGACCAGATTACAAAATTCCTTTAAGTACGCCTTTTCAATTAACTGGTTCAGCATTCGATCCTGATGGTGATTCACTGTTATTTAATTGGGAAGAAATGGATTTAGGTCCAGAAGGAGGTCCAAATAATCCTGTTGGAAATGCACCAACATTTAGGGTTTTTCCTCCAGTAAAAAACACGACTCGAATTTTTCCGCGCTTAAGTAATATTATTACAAATACCCAAACTAAAGGAGAAAAAATGCCAACCTATCCGAGAAATATGCGCATGCGATTGTTGGCTCGAGACAATAAGCCTATGGCGGGTACATTTGGTTTTGATGACATGAATATAGAAGTGGTGAGCAACGCAGGACCCTTTACTGTTAGTAGTTTCAACTACAATGACACTCTGTACGCTGGCAGTTTGCAAGAATTAAAATGGGATGTTGCAAATACAACTGCTAGTCCATTAAATTGCCAAAAAGTTAGTTTAATGTTTTCTACAGATAATGGATTGACTTTCCCTTTTACTTTAAAAGATAGCACTACAAATAATGGTTTCGAAAATATTTTAATTCCAAATGTAACTACCAATTTAGGTAGAATTAAAGTTCATGCAGTTGGAAATATATTTTTAGACATCAACAATGCGCCAATTGTAATTATAAATAATAACAAGCCCAATTATCAATTACAGTTAAAGAGTAACCTTGCTGCTTTTTGTGCTTCAGACACCATTCAATTGATGGTTATTGCGAAAAGTTTCAATTCGTTTAATGCGCCAATATATTTGACTCTAAACACATTGCCTTCGGGTGCAACAGCGGGTTCTTTTTCAAAAAATCCAATTAACCCGGGTGATACTTCTTATGTAAAAATTGCAACACAAGGAATCGCAGTTGGACTTAAAACCATAAAAATAAATTCAACTGCGGACACCATTTCTCATGCGAATATATTTCCATTTAACATTGCACCTAAAATTACCACATTGGCTACATTAGTAGCTCCCGCTGCTTTTCAGGTAAATGTGAATCCGAATGCGGGCTTTAGTTGGAATACTGTAACAGGTGCAAAGTCTTATCAATTACAAGTTGCCAATGACACCACATTTATCAATATAGCATTAGATACAATTGTAATTGGTGGAATGGCTGGAAATTTTTCGGCTAAAAATTTACCATCATATAAAAAATTATTTTGGAGAGTTAAGGCCATTAATGAATGTGGACAAGGTCCGTTTTCAGCTATCGGCGTATTCTATACCAATGGCTTACCTGCTGCACCTACAGGTTTGAAAAAGTTGTCCAACGCAGGCACAAGTTTAACCATCAGGTGGAATGACAATGCCTTAAATGAATCATCTTATAAAATTGAACGTTCAGATTCGTTGAACTTAAAATATGTTCAAGTTGCGAGTTTGTCTGCAGATGCCAAACAATATGTGAGCAATAATTTGGAGATTGGAAAGCTTTATTATTTCCGAGTGAGATGCGCAAATGCTGTTGGGTTTTCAGATTATTCAAATGAGATTTTGGTCGGTCTAAATGTTGGAATTAATGGTGAAAAGCCAAAAGCTACTTTGAGTGTTTATCCAAATCCAGTAGAAGATTTGCTGCAAGTTGCTTTTTTAACAGAAAGTGCAAAGCAAATCAATTTGCAAATCATCGATCCAATTGGAAGGGTAGTATATAAATCTCAGGAATCAGGAGATTTTAATAATTTCTTAAAGGCGATAGATGTTAGGGCGCTACCATTTGGTGTTTATCAAGTTATTTTAACTACAGAACAAAACCAATGGCAGGCAAAGTTTGTTAAATAACAATAAATTCTTTCAAATTTTGTACTTTCGCGACTGATGGGAACACCAATTAAACCATATTACTCAGATGCTTCAAAGAAAACAGAAGTAGCCAGCATGTTTAATAACATAGCTAAGACTTACGATTTTCTAAATCATTTTCTTTCATTAGGAATAGATATCATTTGGAGGAAAAAAGCAATAGCTTGTTTGTTGAAAGATCAGCCAAAATATATTTTAGATGTGGCAACAGGTACTGGCGATTTTGCTTTTGAAGCCTTGTCTAAACTAAATCCAGAAAAACTTATTGGAGTAGATATTTCTGAAGGTATGCTAGCCATTGCTCAAGAAAAAATTATCAAAAGAAATGAAGGCCATCGCATGAAAGTGCAAGTGGGCGATTCAGAAAATTTAGTTTTTGATGATCATACTTTTGATGCGGTAACCGTTAGTTTTGGTGTCCGTAATTTTGAAAATCTAGAAAAAGGATTAACATCAATTCATAGGGTTTTAAAACCTGGAGGGAAATTAGTGGTATTAGAATTTTCGAACCCTAAAAAATTCCCAATCAAACAATTATATCAATTCTATTCATTTAAATTGCTGCCATTATTTGGTAAGCTATTCTCAAATGATGCTAGGGCATATACATACTTACCTGAATCGGTGAGGGCATTTCCAGATGGCGAACAATTTTTAGCAGTGATGGAGCGTTCTGGTTTTGACAAACGAGAAGCAAAAATTTTAGGTATGGGAATTTGTTCAATCTATATTGGTGTAAAAAATTGAAAAAGTTTTTATTGTTATCGATTTTAATGACTTTTGTTTTGCGTTTAATCGCACAAGACAATACCCCTGGATACGATAGGCAAAAGTACCATTTTGGCTTTTCTATGGGTTATAATTCTTCTTCGTTAAAAGTAATTAAAAATGAAAACTTCTATCAACCAGATTCTCTTTTAGCAATCTCTCCTCTAGCGGGCCCAGGTTTTAATTTAGGTTTGGTTGCTGACTTTTTGTTATATAAACATGTTAATTTAAGATTTACACCTAATTTATCTTTCGTAGATCGATCATTACAGTACACTTTTCTTGATGAAAGAAAAAATACCATTCGATCAATAGAATCTACTTATGTAGAATTTCCATTAGACATTAAAATAAAAGCAGACAGAAGAAGAAATGTTGGCTTTTATTTAATTGGTGGATTAAAATATTCGTATGACGTTATTTCTAATAAGAAAGTTACAAAAGGGGAGGATCCCTTCGACGAAGCAACAAGAAAAGTAAAACTTGTAAGTTCTGGGTTATCCTATGAATGGGGCTTTGGTTGGGATTTATACTACCAGTATTTTAGGTTTACTCCAGAAATTAAATTTCAACATGGGTTAACTGACTTGCTAAAAAAAGAAGACCATATTTACGCTAGACCCTTAGATAAATTATTTTCAAGGGTGATTTGTGTAACATTTTATTTTGAATAATTCTTTATTAAATCAATGAAAAAAATCGCAATAATTACTGGAGCAACATCTGGAATTGGTAAAGCAACTGCTCATATTTTTGCAGCGAATAATTATCAGTTAATTATTACTGGAAGAAGATCGGAACGATTGCTTGATTTGAAAAACGAATTAACAAGTGCTTACCATATTGAAGTAGTAGATTTATGTTTTGATGTACAGGATCAAACTGCTGTTTCTAATGCTTTAAATGGTTTGCCAACTGCTTGGAAAACCATACATGTTTTAGTGAACAATGCAGGCTTGTCTTTAGGCTTAGATCCAATAAATAAAGGTAATTTAGCCGATTGGGAACAAATGATTGATACCAATGTTAAAGGTTTATTGTACGTTAGTAAAATTGTAAGTAATTGGATGATTGACCAACAATTTGGACATATTGTAAATATTGGATCAATTGCTGGCAAAGAAACCTATGCAAATGGTAATGTATATTGTGCCACAAAACATGCAGTTGATTCATTGACAAAAGCAATGAGGATTGATTTATTAACTAGCGGAATTAGGGTTACCGCAATTCATCCTGGTGCTGTTGAAACAGAATTCTCTGTTGTAAGATTCAAAGGTGACCAACAACGTGCAGATAAAGTATACGAAGGGTTTGAGTCATTAAGACCCGAAGATATAGCGGACGCAATTTACTATGCAACTCAAACTCCACTACATGTAAATATCAATGAGATGGTAATCATGCCAACAGCTCAAGCAAACGCAAGTACAATATTTAGAAAATCTTAAATAAAATTATATGTCATTAATTCAAACAGTAGATCAAGAAATTAAGCAAGCCATGCTTGCAAAAAACGATATTAGACTAAGAGGTTTACGTGCCATTAAGGCCGCACTTTTATTAGCAAAAACAGAAAAAGGCGCACAAGAGGAACTCTCTGAAGAGGCTGAAACCAAAGCCTTACAGAAGCAAATCAAACAAAGAAAAGATTCGGTTGAAATTTATCAACAACAAAACAGAGCTGATTTAGCGCAGACAGAATTAGAAGAAATAGCAGTATTAGAAGAGTTCCTTCCGCAACAATTATCAGCAGATGAATTAACAATTGCCATTAAAGAAATTATTGCTTCATTAAATGTTACAGATCCTAAGGACATGGGAAAAGTTATCGGAGCTGCAAATAAATCACTAGCTGGAAAATCAGATGGGAAATCTATTGCTGCAATGGTGAAGCATTTGCTTTCATAAATTAAATCACTTTGATTTTATTATTCGACAATTACGATTCGTTTACCTATAATTTGCTCGATTATTTTGCGCAATTAGGCGTTACGTGTACCGTAATTAAAAATGATGAATTAACAATTGAAGAAATTTCAGCTTTAAATTTTGATGCAATCGTAATTTCACCTGGCCCAGGTATTCCAAATGATGCCGGAATATTAATGTCGTTAATTGATCATTATCACCAACTAAAGCCAATACTAGGAGTTTGTTTAGGTCATCAAGCAATCGGTACATATTTTGGTGCATCACTTTTACCTGCGAAAAATATCATGCATGGAAAAACAAGTCAAATAACAAATTTAACGTCACCTATGTACGACGGTTTGCCTGCTCATTTTAATGTAATGCGTTACCATTCTTTGATTTTGGAAAATTTACCTTCCACTATATTGCAAACCGCACAAACGTCCGATAATGAAATAATGTCTATCATGCACAGAGACTTGCCAATTTGGGGTTTACAATACCATCCTGAATCAATATTATCCGAACACGGATTGTCTGTTTTGAAAAATTGGTTGGCGCAAAATCACCTAATTTAGCCCTTAATAACCAAGTATTTTAGCCAAAAAACACCCTTTATATACTGTTAATAAATTAATAAGGTAATTAAATGTTTTCTTGTTATTTTAGCTGAGAGTAAAATTTTGATATGGCGTTAAATGTAAAAGTTGAAAGCGGTTTTTCTTATGTTGAAGAAGGAGAAGGACCGGTATTGTTATTGTTGCACGGATTGTTTGGGGCTTTAAGTAATTGGGAACATGTAACTGATCAGTTTAGTGCGAAATATAAAGTACTGATACCTCTTTTGCCTATTTATGAATTACCACTATTGAATGCAAATGTGGAAGCATTGGCAAACCATGTGCATAAGTTCGTGCAATTTAAAAACCTGAACCAGTTTACCATTTTAGGCAATTCGCTTGGTGGTCATGTGGGCTTAGTTTATACCTTAAAACATCCTGAATTTGTTCATTCCATGATGTTAACAGGAAGCTCAGGATTATATGAAGAAGGCATGGGAGGTTCTTATCCAAAAAGAGAAAATTACGAATATATTAAAGAAAGAGTTGCCTATACTTTTTACGATCCAGAATTTGCAACAAAAGAATTAGTGGACGAAGTATTTGAAGTGGTAAACAACCGATCAAAAGTGATTCGAATTTTATCAATGGCAAAATCAGCAATGAGACATAATCTTAGGAATGATATTCCTAGAATAAAAATTCCTGTTTCTTTGATTTGGGGAAATCAAGATCATATAACTCCTGTAACTGTTGCGCAAGAATTTAATCAATTATTACCAAATTCTACGTTGCATTTTCTCGATAAATGTGGACACGCAGCGATGATGGAAAAGCCTGCAGAATTTAATGTTTTATTAAGTGAGTTTTTAAATCAAGTTTATAAAGCTTAAAAAAAAATACAATGTTAGCAAGCGATTTATTGATCACGCATATCCCAATCCTAAAGCCCACAGACGCTACAGCTAGGGCATTAGGAATTATGCAAGATTATAAAATATCGCACCTGCCGGTTGTAAGTAAAAATAAATTATTGGGTTTAATTTCTGAAGAAGCAATTTTAGCTTCTACTAAATTGAATCAAAAAATTTCTGATTACCAATTGGCTTTCTCACACCCATCGGTATTAAATTCGCAGCATGTTTATGATGTCATAGGCGTCATGTCTAATTTAGGAATTACTATAGTTCCAGTTGTTGATCATGAAAATAATTATTTAGGATTAATTACCCCTGGGGTGTTTGTTGGGTTTTTCGCAGAAATCACTTCGCTATCAAATCCAGGAGGTATAATTGTTTTAGAAGTTGGACAAAGAGATTATTCATTATTAGAAATCGCAAAAATTGTGGAATCTAATGATGCCAATATCCTTAGCTCTTACATCAGCTCTAAACCAGATTCGGTAAAAGTAGAAGTAACATTAAAGATTGATAAATTAGATTTAACAAGCATTATACTTTCATTTGAAAGATATAATTATCGTGTGGTACAATCTTTCAATCAAAATCAATTATTTGAAGACTCAATGGATCGCTTTAATTCATTGATGAACTATTTAAATATCTAAGATGAGAATAGCAATTTACGGTAGAAAGTTTAATGATTCTGCCATACAACATGTACAACAATTAATAGATTCGTTTCTTTCTCATGAAGTTGAAATTACCATATATGCTGCATTTCACGCATATCTTGTTCCAAGAATAAAATTACCTACCACTGTTAAATTATTTTCTCAACACCACGAACTAATCAATCAAGTAGATTGCCTAGTAAGTATTGGTGGAGATGGTACTTTGCTAGATACAGTAACTTTAGTTCGAGATTCAGGCATTCCAGTTATTGGAATTAACATGGGTCGTTTAGGTTTTCTTGCAAGTATTGCTAAAACAGAAATTGCAACAGCAGTAGACAGTTTGGTAAAAGGACACTTTACAATAGATAAACGTTCGTTAATCAAATTAGAATCAAACATTGAATTATTTAATGGGGTAAATTATGGATTAAATGATTTGACCATTCATAAAAAAGACACCTCTTCTATGATCATTATTCATACTTATTTGAATGGTGAATTTTTAAACTCCTATTGGGCGGATGGTTTAATTGTGGCAACTCCAACAGGTTCAACTGGATATTCATTGAGTTGTGGAGGTCCAATTATATTTCCTAGTTCTGAAAATTTCGTTATTACGCCAATTTCGCCGCATAATTTAAATGTAAGACCAGTTATAATATCTGATAACCAAGTGATTACATTTGAAGTTGAAGGCAGAAGCGCTCATTTTTTAGCAACTTTAGATGCCAGAACAGAAACAATTGAATCTACCGTTCAACTAGCGGTGAGGAAAGCTGCATTCCAAATAAACTTAATCAGGTTACATTCGGAAAATTATTTAGGTACACTCCGCAACAAACTGATGTGGGGTTTAGATACCAGAAATTAATCTAATTCGTTATTTTAGCGTTTTTAAACAGAATATGTTCCAAAGAATTGGATTATTTATATTGCTATTGTGCTATTTCCCGCAAAACTTACTTGCGCAGGAGTGGGAATTTGGTGCATTAGTGGGTAGTTCAGGCTATATTGGAGATATCAACCCAAGAAATCCATTTAAATTTACTGATGGGGCAACTACGCTGTTCGCAAAGTATAATTACTCCAGTTATACTTCATTTAAGTTTGCATTTACAAAAGCAGCTGTTCAAGGAAATGATGCAAATTCATCAAATGCCAATCAAAAACTAAGAAATTTAAACTTCAATTCGGCTATTACAGACTTTTCGCTTTTATATGAATTCAATTTCTTTGAATTTATTCCAGGGCAGAAAAAAACCAATTTCACGCCATATGCAATAACGGGTATATCTTATTTTACCTTTAACCCACAAACAAGTTACAATGGAATTGCATATAATTTGAGAGATTTGGGGACAGAAGGACAGGGCACTAATTTAAATCCAGATAAAAAATACAAAACAGCGTCTTTTGCCATACCATTTGGCTTGGGTTTAAAATATTCATTTAAAAGAAATTTTATATTGGGATTTGAATTAGGATATAGAAATACATTTACGGATTACCTTGATGATATCAGTGGGAATTATGTAAACAAAACAGCGTTGACATCTACCAATGGGGCGATAGCAGCAGCATTGGCAGACCGTTCAGCTGAAGTAAATCAAGGGGTATCAATTGGCCAAGCAAATTTGCAACGTGGCGATAATACCAGAAGAGATTTCTATATGTTTTCTGGGATCTCGCTTTCATATGCATTTTTGCCAATTAAATGTCCACCTATAAGTAGAAAATAATGAGCAGCAAAGAACAAATAAAAATGAATGCTTTGCCAAGCCATGTTGCAATAATCATGGATGGGAACGGCAGGTGGGCTAAAGAAAAAGGGAAACTAAGGGTTTTTGGACATCAAAATGGTGTAAAAGCGGTAAGAGATACAGTGGAAGCGGCCGCAGAGCTTGGCGTTCAGAATTTAACTTTATATGCTTTTTCCACTGAAAACTGGAACAGGCCAAAATTGGAAGTGAGTGCTTTGATGGAATTATTAGTTGCGACAATTAGTAAGGAAACAAAAACACTAATGGAGAATAATATTCGTTTGAATGCTATTGGTGATTTGTCTCAATTACCCAAAAATTGTTACAACGAGTTGCAAGTTGCAATGGAAAAAACAAAGGGAAACAGCAGAATGACTTTGCACTTGGCATTAAGTTATAGCGCTAGGTGGGAAATTACCAATGCTGTTAAATTAATTGCAGACAAAGTAAAACAAGAAACGCTTTCTGTTGCAGATATTAACGAAGAAATTATTAATGCACATTTAACTACAAAAGATTTTCCAGATCCGGAGCTTTTGATAAGAACAAGTGGTGAGCACAGAATTAGTAATTTTTTGTTATGGCAAATTGCATATGCAGAGCTTTATTTTACAGACAAACTTTGGCCAGATTTTAGAAGAGAAGATTTATATGAAGCAATAGTAGATTTTCAAAATAGAGAAAGAAGATTTGGAAAGACTAGTGAGCAGGTTTCGGTTTAATGATAATTATGAAAAAAATACTATTAATAATTTCTTTGGTTGTTTTTACAATATGTGCATTAAATGCACAAATTAGAACAGCAGGCCAAGTAGATAATTTTGAATTAGACTATTCAAAGCCAAAAGATTTTGAAATTGGTGGTATTACCATCAGTGGCGTAAAGTTCTTGGACAATGCAGCGCTTATTAAGTTAACGGGCTTAGAGGTCGGAGATAAAATTCAAGTTCCAGGAGATAAAATGTCAGGTGCAATTCACAAACTTTGGAAACAGGGTTTATTCGATGACGTTCAAATGAATATTACTAGAATAGAAGGCAACTTGATGTTTTTTGATATTGTTTTAAAAGAACGCGCAAGACTTTCAAGGTTTTCATTTAGTGGAATTAAAAAATCAGAAGCTGACGAAATCAGAGAAAAAATTAAATTGATATCTGGTAAAGTTGTAAACGATAACTTAATCAATAACACTAAAAATATCATCAAGAAATATTTTTATGAAAAAGGGTTTTTGAATGCTACAACTGAGATCAAAGAATTCCCAGATACTATTTTATCTAATTCTGTTTTATTAAAAATTATCATTGATAAAAAGTCAAGGGTTAAAATTAACAAAATTACTGTTAGTGGTAATTTAGGATTGACTACCAAGAAAATCAAAAAGGCATTAAAAGAAACCAAAGAAAAATCTAGTTGGAATATTTTAAGTTCTTCAAAGTATCAAGAAAAAACGTTCGAAGAAGATAAAGCATTATTAATAGAGAAGTACAATGAGCTAGGTTATAGAGATGCAGCAATTGTGCACGATTCTGTTTATAGAAATGATGACAAGACTATCAATATTGATTTATCAATTCATGAAGGTCCTAAATATTATTTTGGAGATATTAATTTTATTGGGAATACAAAGTATAGTACAGAAATGTTGAAAGGCATTTTAGGTATTAAAAAGGGTGACATTTACAATAAGAAAGTGTTACAAACACGCTTGGAAATGAACCAAAGCGGGAGAGATGTTGCTTCTTTATATTTAGATGATGGTTATCTTTTCTTTAATGTTGAACAAGTAGAAAAGTTAGTATACAACGACACCATAGATATGGAGTTAGTTTTAAGAGAAGGCCCACAAGCGACCATTGATAAAGTAATTGTTAAGGGCAATGACAAGACAAATGACAAAGTTGTTTATCGAGAAATTAGAACAAAGCCTGGACAAAAGTTTTCTAGACAAGATATCATTAGGTCACAAAGGGATTTATCTCAACTAGGCTATTTTGATCCAGAGAAAATTGGCATTGAACCTAAACCAGATCCCGCTAAAGGAACAGTAGATATTGTATATACAGTTGTTGAGCGTCCATCAGATCAAATTGAAATGTCTGGTGGATTTGGTGGAGGAAGAGCTGTTGGCACATTAGGATTATCTTTAAATAATATTTCATTAAGGAATATGGCTAAAGGAAAATTTGATCCAATACCAACTGGTGATGGGCAGAAATTATCTGTTCGTGGTCAAACAAATGGCTTGTATTATCAATCATATAGTTTGTCTTTTTCTGAACCATGGTTGGGTGGAAAAAAACCAAATTATTTTACGGCTAGTGTATTTAGAACCACGCAGTCTAATGGTTTGAGCAAAACGGATGCGAAGCGTACTGCAATTATTATCAATGGTGTAAGTATGAGTTTAGGTCGCAGGTTAAAATGGCCAGATGACTTTTTCTTAATTAATAATTCTATTGCATATCAACAATATGATTTGACAAATTATGGTGGTTTCGTTTTTAAAAGCGGCACAGCAAAAAGTGTCAGTTTTACGAATGTAATATCTAGAAATTCTGTTGATCAGCCGATATACCCTAGGTCTGGTTCAAATATTTCATTGTCTGTTCAATTTACGCCACCGTTTTCTTTGCTTTCAGGGAAAGATTATACAGGTGTGAGTGCAGCTGAAAAGTTTAAATATATTGAATACCATAAATGGAAATTTGATGCTTCTATGTTTACTAAACTTGCAGGAGATTTGGTGTTAAATACCAAAGCACAATTTGGATTTTTAGGATATTACAATAAACAAATTGGGGTATCACCTTTTGAAAGATTTAAATTAGGTGGTGATGGTTTAACAGGCTATGATTATTTAGCAGGTTCTGAAGTAATTGGTTTAAGAGGTTATCAAAACAATTCAATTGTACCTTATGCAAATTATGGTTCTGTCGGTGCACCTATCTTTAATAAGTTTACGGTTGAATTGAGACATCCAATTACGATGAATCAATCAGCTACTATTTATGGATTAGTATTTGCTGAAGGCGGAAATACCTATTCAACATTTAAATCTTTTAGCCCATTTAACTTCAAAAGATCAGTAGGTGCTGGAGTAAGAATTTTCTTGCCAATTTTTGGATTGTTAGGGTTAGATTATGGTTATGGATTTGACGAAATACCAGGCAATCCTGGCGCAAATGGAGGTCAATTTCATTTTTCAATTGGACAACAGTTTTAATATTTAAATTAAATATCATGAAAAAAAATTTATTAATTATTTTCTTTTTATTGACCGCTGCATTTGCAAATGCACAAACTAAATTTTGTTTTGTAGATACAGATTACATCTTAAAACATGTTCCAGAATACAAAGCAGCTCAATTGCAATTAGATGATTTGTCAACCCAATGGCAAAAAGAAGTGGATGCAAAATATGCGGAAATTGAAAGGTTATATAAGTCTTATCAAGCGGAACAAGTTTTGTTAGCAGATGACATGCGTAAAAAACGCGAAGACGAAATAGTAGAAAAAGAAAAACAAGTTAAAGAATTTCAAAAGTCTAAATTTGGATATCAAGGTGAATTGTCAAAACAAAGAGAAGAATTGATTAAACCAATTCAAGATAAAGTTTTTGAGGCAGTAAATAAATACGCTGAACAATATACCTATGGTGCAATTTTTGATAAAGCAGGAGATGCAACAATGCTATATACCAGTGGTAAATTAGACAAGAGTAATGATATCATCATTGCGCTAGGGTATAAGCCTGGTGACCAATCTGGCGCTAAACCCAATGAAAAACCATCAGAAAAAGGCAAGACTTTGGAGCCTAAGAAAAAATAAATTGTATATTGCATCTTTATATAAATAACCATGAATAAATTATTTAAAATTACATTAGTAAGTGCGTTTTGCTTATTAGGAGCTACGCAATCAAAAGCACAATCGCCTAAATTTGGCCACATCAACTCTGCTGAATTATTGGCCTCTATGCCAGAAATTAAAGTAGCAGATAAAACATTACAAGATTTTAATGCTTCTTTAGAGTCACAATTGAAAACCATGACATCTGAATATCAAACGAAAGTTCAAGCATATCAAAGTCAACAAGCTTCGATGGCAGATCCAATTAAAGAAGCGAAAGTGAAAGAAATAACAGATTTAGAAGCAAGAATTCAAGAGTTTCAACAAACAGCCCAAGAATCAGCAGCTAAAAAGAAAGAAGAATTATATTCTCCAATCTTGAAAAGAGCAGAAGCAGCAATTGTTGAAGTAGCTAAAGAAAACACTTACGCTTATATTTTTGATACCAGTGCAGGTGCAGTAGTTTATGCGCAACCTTCAGATAATATCATGGATATTGTAAAGAAAAAATTAGCGGCTACTCCAGCAGCAACAACGGCTCCAACAATGCCAGCACCGGGTATTAAACCATTGCCTAAGAAATAGTTAAAAACATTTATATTAAGGCTCCTTATTCCAATAAGGAGCCTTTTTTTATGCGCAAATTTCCTACATTTGATAGATTGTAATTTATATGGCTTTCTATTTTATATCTGTTGTTTTATTAGGCTTTATTGCGGTTTACGCCCTCATGGCAGTGTGGGCTGAGCGTAAGGTTTCAGCTTGGATTCAAGATAGAGTAGGGCCGGTAGTTACTGGTAAATACGGCTTGTTACAAACCTTTGCAGATATATTTAAAATGCTGCAAAAGGAAGATATTACACCTACCGTAGCAGATAAAAAATTGTTTTTAACAGCGCCGATATTGGTATTTACTGCTGTTTTCATGGGTTTTGCAACCATCCCTTTTTCTCCACAATACATTAGCTCAAGCATCAATATTGGACTTTTTTATTTACTAGCCATAGTTTCTATAGAAGTATTAGGAATCTTAATGGCCGGTTGGGCTTCCAATAATAAATACGCATTATTAGGGTCTATTAGGTCTATCGCACAGATAATTTCTTACGAAATTCCGGCTGCATTGGCTATACTTTCAGTAGTAATGCTGTTTCAAACTTTGAATTTGCAAGAAATGTGTATTCAGCAAGGGGTGTTAAGCAAACAATCACTCTACTTTTTTGGTTTTTGGGATGTAACTAAGGTTGGTGGAATTTTTGCTTGGACTATTTTTCAGGCACCTCATTTACTCATCGCATTTGTCATTTATTTTATTGCTTCATTAGCAGAATGTAATAGAACTCCTTTTGATATACCTGAAGCAGAATCAGAATTAGTTGCAGGATTTCATGTGGAATACACAGGATTTAAATTCGGTGCATTATTTTTAGCAGAATACGCAATGATGTTTTTGGTGTCGATGATTGCAGCCATATTATTTTTAGGTGGCTGGAATACACCCTTACCTAATATAGCTAGTGTATCATTAGCCGATTATACCACTGGTACTTATTGGGGAATAGTTTGGATTTTATTAAAAGCATTGGCATTGGTTCTTTTGCAAATTTGGATACGTTGGACATTCCCAAGGTATCGCATGGATCAATTGATGACTTTATGTTGGAAAGTGCTAATTCCACTTTCATTTGCAATGGTTTTGTTTTCTGGTATTTGGAAATTATTTATTTTAAATTGAAAAAAAAGAAAAGCATTTTATTTGTTTGGAAAGGATTATGGAAAGGTTTAGTGATTACACTAAAACATTTCATGAGCCCTAAAAGACGTGTAAGCAAAGGCATTCAGGATGAAGGTTATTTCCATCAACGAGAAGGGTCCTCCACATTGCGTTATCCAGCTGATCAATTGCCTGTGCCAGAAGTTGGACGATATCAATTGGCAATTGAAATGAATGATTGTATCGTATGTGATTTGTGTGCAAAAATTTGCCCAGTAAATTGCATAGACATTGAAGCAATTAAAGCAACAGAAGATATTGGTAAAACATCTGATGGTACAACTAAACGCTTACATGCCGCAAAGTTTGATATCGATATGGGTAAATGTATGTTTTGTGGATTGTGTACGGTAGTATGCCCAACAGAATGTTTAGTGATGACCAATGAATACGATCGTAGTTTTACCGATCCAAAAGAATTGAACTATGTATTTGCGGAAATGTCTGTTGAGGAAGCAGCGCAAAAGAGAGCAGCAGCAGCTGCCGCAGACTTAGCAAAGAAAGCAGCTAAGGAAGCTGCATTAAATAAACCATCTGAAATGAAGGGAGCGCAACAATGATCAACCTGGTGTTTTATTTTTTTGCCTTCATAGCCATTGTGTCTGCATTATATGCAGTAAGTACTCCTTTAATTATCAGATCTGTATTTGCGATGTTTGCTTGTTTTTTTGCAATTGCTGGTTTACTTGTTTTTGCACAATCTGATTTTATCGCAGTTTCTCACTTGATGATTTATGTTGGAGGAATTTTAGTAGTCATGGTTTTTGGTATCATGTTGTCACAAGGATCGAGTTTAAGCGCTGTTGTGCGATCGAATAAAACTATTTCTTTACATCAATATTTAGTGTTAATTGTTTGCGTTTCTGTGTTTCTTATATTGAGTTACTTTTTTTATCAATATGCTCCTAATACTAGTATCCATTATGAAGGAAGCGATTTACAATTAATAGGAATTGCCTTGTTAACTAAATATTTATTTCCGTTTGAATTATTGTCAATACTGTTATTAGCAGTATTTATATTTACCGCAATTATTACTAGAAAAAAGAAGGAATTAAATTAATGAACATTACCATCGGACATTTTTTAATGATTTCAGCGGCATTATTCGCTATAGGATTTTATGCTGCATTGCGTCGCCGTAATATCATATTGGTTTTAATTGGTATTGAATTAATGGTAAATGCTGCTGTAATTAATTTAGTAGCTTTTGCGAACGTGAATAAAAACGGAAATGCGCAAGATGGAAAATTGATGGCTTTGTTTGCCATAGTGCTGTCTGCTGCGGCTATCGCATTAGCACTTGCCATTGTGGTAAAAGTATACCAGCATTTTAAAACAATCAATCCAGACGAGGTAGAAGAATTTAAAAATTAATGAATCAAGCCATAACATATCAAGTAGATCCATTATTGCAAGTGCTGAATGTTTCGGCAATGGGGTTTATTATGCCATTGTTAGGCTTTGCATTTCTTTCCTTGTTTACATTAAAAGAAAAAACGGTTTGGTATGTTGCAATTTCTGCATTAGTTGCATCGTTTTTTTCATTGGTCGTTTTTTTTAAACCGTTAGTCCATGCGCATCAATATTTTACAATATCATGGTTTCAAATTGCGCAAAGTAATTTCCAGGTTACTTTATTAATGGATGATACTTGTTTTTGGGTGTTAACGATGATTCACCTGGTAACCCTTATGGTTGTGCTATTTTCAGGCTATTACATGAAAGCAGAACAGCGCATTGAAAAATATTTTGCCTATATATTATTGTTTTTTACAGCCATGGTTGCGTTGGTTATGGTCAATAATTTAATGGTCAGTTATATTTTTTGGGAGTTAGTTGGTTTTGCTTCCTACGCATTAATTGGATTTTGGCGAACAAAAGAATCAGCAATTTTAGCAAATAGGAAGGCATTTATAATTAATAGAATTGGCGACCTAGGATTTTTAGCAGCTATATTTATTTTATATAACCAGTTTGCAACACTTAATTTGCAAAGCATTGAAGTGTTGGTTCAACAGAGTCCAAATAATACAACGTCATTATATTGGGCAAGTGCAGCAATACTAATAGCGATTATAGCTAAGTCCGCGCAATTTCCATTTCATGTTTGGTTGCCAGATGCCATGGAAGGACCTACGCCTGTATCGGCGTTAATTCATGCTGCAACTATGGTAATTGCTGGGGTTTATTTGTTGCTTAGAATTAGTTTCTTATTCCCCTTAGAGGTGCTTTTACTTTTAAAGTACCTATCACTCTTTAGCATTTTAATGGGATCTATTTTTGCCATGGTGCAAAATGACATTAAGAAAATTTTAGCCTATTCAACCATTTCACAAATTGGTTTTATGTTATTTGCCATCAGTATAGGTAATAATCAATTGGCATTGTTTCATTTATTAACGCATGCGTTTTTCAAAGCAGCTTTGTTTTTAGCTGCAGGTGCTTTTATTCATGAAAATAAAAGTCAAGACATTAGGTTATTAAAAGGAGTTTCGAAGCAAATGCCATTGGTTTTTTATGCTTATACTGTCGCATCTGCAGCACTCATAGGCTTTCCATTCACTGCAGCCTATTTATCTAAAGAAGGCATAGTCTATGCTGCATTTTCGCAATCAGGATTTAATATTACGAATGTACTTTTAGTTGTTTCTGTTTTGTTAACCAGTATTTATGTTTCTAGAATGTGGTTTCATTTGAACGCAGATAAAACCGCTACTAAATTACAAAGCAATCCATTGGCTATGTTATTACCAATATTAATATTGTCAATAGCGTCTTTGTTTTTTATATTTTCTATCAATCCATTACATTTGGAGAGCATGTGGTTAGCAATAAAGTTAGATCATGTTCCTTTTGTATTTAGTTTAGGAATGATTGCGATGAGTTTATTTGGTGTATTACTTGTTAAATATACTCCAGTTATCTTAAACCCGAATGAGTCTAATCGATTGGTGCTGTTTTTACAAAATGGTGCCTATATAGACCAACTTTATGAAATGGTTTTTGTTAAGCCTATTTTGAAATTAGCAGCTGTTTTGAAATGGTTGGACCGACATGTTGTAGATGCATTGGTTGATGGTATTGCAAAACTTGCAATTACTTTAGCTAAAATTTCGGATTGGTTTGATAGAAAAGTAATTGATGGATTTGTTAATTTGATAGCATTAATCGCTAAAAGATTTGGAGATTTAATTCGCATTTCTCAAACAGGAAGAGTGCAAACATATTTTTTATTGGCATTAATGATGATGGCAATTTTAGCCTGGTTTATTTATTAAATATTTAAGAATTACGAAATGAATTGGTTGTCTATTTTAATTTTCTTACCGATTGCCGCAGCGCTGGTCTTATTACTTATGCCCAAAGGTGCTGCAAAAGTTTTTCGACCAGTTGCCATTACAATTGGTGTTGTTCAAACAATAATAGCGGGAATATTATATGTTAAGTATTTATCAAACCCACAAGGCTATCAGTTTGTAGAGCGTTACGACTGGATTAATTTAAACTTAGGAACATTTGGGCGATTGAATATTGATTATTTTTTAGCTGTTGATGGATTAAGTTTAGGTTTACTTTTATTATCTGCATTTGTCATGACAATTGCGGCTATTGCATCTAGTGAAATTCAAAAAGATCCAAAAGCCTATTATACTTTATTTTTATTATTGAGCGCCGCAATCATGGGCGTTTTTTGCGCATTAGATTTCTTCTTGTTTTATGTTTTCTATGAATTGATGTTGCTACCCATGTATTTTTTAATTGGCATGTGGGGTGGTCCAAATAGAGAGTATGCAGCCATCAAGTTTTTCTTATATACGCTTTTCGGTTCCATCTTTATGTTGTTGGTGATGATAGGGCTATACTTCTCTGTAATCGATCCTATAACTGGTGAGCACACCTTTAACATGTTGTATATGATGGATGCAGCTAATTACACAAAAGACAGTTATTTCTCTATATTTTCATCAGACGCCTTATTGTTTAACTATCCAGTTCGATTTTTAGGATTCATTGTATTGTTTATTGCTTTTGCAATAAAAATTCCTACTATTCCATTGCATACATGGTTGCCAGATGCCCATGTTGAAGCGCCAACGCCAGTATCAATTATACTTGCGGGTGTTTTGTTAAAAATTGGAGGTTATGGAATTATTAGAATTTGCTATGGTATTTTTCCTGAGGCTGCCATTTATTTTTCATATTGGATTGGATTAATCGGAGTGATTTCCATTATTTACGGCGCATTTATTGCATTGGCATCTACCGATTTGAAACGGATGATCGCTTATTCATCCATTTCACATATGGGTTTCGTTATATTGGGTATCGCATCACTAACATCTGAAGGCGTAAATGGCGCAATATTTCAAATGATCAGCCATGGAGTGCTTTCAACAATGTTATTTTATTTAGTTGGAGTAATATATCAAAGAGTACATGATAGGGAGATAGCAGCATTTCGCGGTTTGGCGCAACCAATGCCACGTTATACAATGTTTGTTGTTATTGCATTTTTTGCATCTTTAGGCTTGCCCGGATTATCTGGATTCATAGGGGAGGCCTTTACTTTAATAGGTGCTTTTAAATCTGCTTCTGTGAATGCTTTGTTGCCAAGAGGCTTTGCTATATTGGCTGCTGTTGGTATTTTAATTGGCGCTGCTTATTTTTTATGGACATTACAAAGAATGTTTTTCGGAGCAGCAAGGTTTAAAGGTGCAGAAGAATGGAATTTAAAATTGAAAGATTTAACAGCAACAGAATATGTGGTGCTGATTCCTTTAGCATTGATCACTATATTATTGGGCGTTTTTCCTTCTTTGTTATTTGACGCTAGTAATAATACCATTAACGCTTGGGTACATGAAACTTGGATACATGGTATTGCAAATTTAAAAAGCATGCAATCCTTATTAAAATTTTAATCAATGGAATGGTATCTTAAATTACAGTCATTAATAGAAAGCAATAATTTAAGCTGGAAATTTCTATTGCCAGAATTTTTTCTGTTGCTATTTTTTCTATTAGGCTTAATAATTGATTTGTTTTGGAAGCCTAGCAAACTATTGCCTTTATTGATGTTGGCTGGATTGGCGGTGTCTGGATATTTTACTTTTCTTCAAATTTCTACACCAAATCAAGCACAGCAATTATTCAACGGCATGTTATTGTTGAATAACAAAACCATTATTTTTAAGTTGCTTTTAACACTCGTTTCTTTTATATTTTTAGTTTATTCTTTAACAGACCAACGCGTTAAACAGCAAAGAATTTCTGAGTACTTTTACTTAGTTCCATTGTTTTTAATTGCATTGAACATGTTATGCATGTCATCACATTTATTAAGCATATACCTTAGCTTAGAAATGGTTTCCTTATTTTCATATGGCTATGTTGCATTGGCAATTAACGAAAAGCGCAATGCAGAAGCAGCAATGAAATACATATTATTTGGATTACTCGCATCCGCATTGTTATTGTATGGCATCTCTTTGTTATATGGCTTTTCAGGCACACTTTCTTTATTAGACCCCAATTTTTTGGCGGCATTTGCCAAAGCACCGATGCCAATTATTGCGTTGTCTTTAACTTTAATTTTAGCAGGTATTTTATTTAAAATTGCTGCTGTTCCATTTCATTTTTACGCACCCGATGTTTACCAAGGAACATCTGCAACTACTTTAGTTTTATTAAGTATTGCACCAAAAATTGCTGGCTACGCAATGTTTGCAAATTTTTTAAGTTGTTTTTCTTTTCAAATTTTCAATCAGCAATTATTTTGGCCCATGTATAATTGGGAAACAACGTTAAGTGTCATTGCAAGTGTTACCATTATTTTAGGAAGTTTTGTTGCCATATCACAAACGAACATTAAACGTTTAATGGCATATGCAGGTATTGCTCAGTCTGGATTTTTGTTGATGGGCTTGATAGGCTATACTGCAATAGGTTTGGTAGCTTTACTAAATTATTTATTTGCTTATGTTTTAATGACATCAGCGGCATTTATGCTAATCAGTTATTTTGAACAACAACATGAAGCGTTTGATTTAGCAGATTACAAAGGGTTAGTAAGTAAGTCTCCCATGGCCGCAATTCTTTTAGTAATTGTTTTTGCTTCATTAATTGGTTTGCCACCATTCATTGGATTCACAGGTAAGTTTTTATTGTTTTCTGCAAGTTATCAAGCCTATTTAAGTTCCGCTAATCCATCGGTACTGTTTACTATTTTCACAGCAGCAATTGGATCAATTATTTCTTTGTTTTATTATTTTAAAATAGTTAGAAATATGTTTATGCGAGAAGCAACTTGGGTAAAAGTAAGTAGTGAAGAACAAGGGGTACTTTATTTTCTTGTTTTGCCAATCGTTATTGCCATCATTTATTTTGGAATATTGCCTTCGGGAATCATCGCATATATTCAAAGCCTAATCGCTTAAAAAATGACATTTAGGTTAATTTTTTCAAAAATTTAAGCTTGAAAAAATTGATAAATGCTTATATTTGTATCTTAGATAGCAACGATGAGCGATAGTATCAAACATGAGTGCGGAATTGCACTTGTCAGATTAAAAAAACCATTAGCATTTTATCAAGAGAAATATGGTTCGGCTACGTATGGCCTCAATAAGTTATTTTTATTGATGTCAAAACAGCAAAACCGCGGTCAAGACGGTGCTGGTATTGCAACAATCAAATTTAATACTGCTCCAGGTGATCGCTACATCAGCAGACATCGTTCTACTTCTAAAAATTCTGTAGCTGAAATATTTGAGCATGTTCAACATCGCTTAATGGAAGTTGAAGCTAAAAATCCTGTAGAAGCACAAAATCCAGAATGGCTCAAAGCCAATGCACCTTATATAGGTGAGCTATTGTTAGGTCATTTAAGATACGGTACTTTCGGGGGAAACAACATTGAAAACTGTCATCCATTTTTAAGGCAAAATAATTGGATTACCCGAAATCTTATTGTTGCGGGAAATTTCAATATGACCAATGTGGATGAACTATTGAACCAATTATATGAATTGGGTCAGCATCCAAAAGAAAAAGCGGATACCATTACTGTATTAGAAAAAATCGGTCATTTCTTAGATGATGAAAATCAAAGGTTATTCGATCATTATAAAAAACAAGGATTCTCTAATGTAGAGATTACCAAATTAATTCAAGATGAAATTGATATTCCTTCAATTTTAACTCGTTCTGCAAAAATTTGGGATGGTGGTTATACTATCTGTGGCATGATTGGCCATGGAGACGCATTCGTCATGAGAGATCCATCTGGTATTCGTCCTGCTTTCTTTTATGAAGATGAAGAAGTAGTAGTCGTTACATCAGAAAGACCTGCCATTCAAACTGCATTTAATGTTCCTATTGAATCTATTAAAGAAATTCAACCTGGTCATGCATTAATTATAAAGAAAAGCGGCATAGTTACTGAGCATCAATTTATAGAACCACGAGAAAGAAAAGCATGTTCATTCGAACGCATTTATTTTTCAAGAGGCAATGATGCAGGTATTTACAAAGAGCGTAAGCAATTGGGTAGAATGTTAGTGCCTAAAATTCTTAAAGCAGTAAATAATGATTTAGTAAATACCGTTTTTTCTTACATTCCAAATACAGCTGAAGTAGCATTTTATGGAATGGTAGAAGGATTACACAAACATGTAAGAACTTACCAGAAAGAAAAAATACTAAATAATCAAAAAGAGTTATCGAACGAATCGTTGGAACAGCTATTAAGTATGGCTCCTAGGGTTGAAAAGATAACTTTAAAAGATGCTAAGTTGCGCACCTTCATTACACAAGATGAAGACCGTCAAGACATGGTTGCTCATATTTACGATACCACCTATGGTGTTGTTAAAAGAGGCACAGATACTTTGGTTGTTTTAGACGATTCAATTGTTAGGGGAACTACTTTAAAGCAAAGTATATTACGCATTTTAGATCGTTTAGGTCCTAAAAAAATTATCATCGTTTCTTCTGCACCTCAAATTAGATATCCAGATTGCTACGGCATTGATATGTCTAGAATGGGCGAATTTGTTGCATTTGCTGCTAGTATCGCTTTGTTAAAAGAAAGAGGAATGGAAAACCTTATTCAAAGTGTTTACGAGAAATGTAAAGCACAAGTAAGTTTGCCAAGTGATCAGATAATTAATTTCGTTAAAGAAATATACGCGCCATTTACACCTGAAGAAATTTCAAAAAAGATAGCAGAAATTGTTCGTCCAAAAGATATTGATGCGGAAGTAGAAGTAATTTTCCAAAGCATAGAGGACTTACATGTAGCGTGTCCAGGGCATACCGGCGATTGGTACTTCTCAGGTAATTTCCCGACTCCAGGAGGAATGAAAGTTGTGAATAATGCTTTTATTAATTTTGTAGAAGGAAGTAATAAGCGAGCTTATTAATTAAGCGCTGATGAAAAATATTTTTGCAATAATTACAATTGCAAAAATCATCAATGCAATGCCCACAATTTTATTCATCCAATGAATTACTTTTGGATTAAATAAGTGGCGCATTTTAGCAGCAAAATAAGCTTTAACTATATCGGTACTTAATACAGTTCCCATACAAACGCCAAGAAATATTTTAATTTCATCGTGGCTATAAGTAGCACTGGTACTGAGGTAACTGACTAAACCTATCCAGTAAAAAAGCATGCCTGGGTTCAGCAAATTCATAAAAAAGCCTTTGAAATAATAGGCAAAAATCTTGAGTTTACTAATGGTAATTTCTTTACCTTTTTCTTCTAATGAATCGGCTTCTTTGCTGAAATATCGATAACCAATAATTCCTAAAAAAACACTTCCAATTATGGCTATGTAATTTTGATAGGTTTGTGCAACTGATAATAATTTCGCACCTAATAAGGTGATGCTTACAAAAACTAAGTCTGCACTAAAAACACCAATGGCAAATACAGCGCCAGCTAAAAATCCTTTTTGAATACTCGTCCTAATAAGCGAAAAAAAGGCTGGCCCAGTCATGATTGTCATGAGTAGCCCTGCACCAATTGCACCTATTAATAATTGCATCATATTGAAAT
>JBDKFN010000020.1:0-26345 GCA_039798705.1 Bacteroidota bacterium | reverse complement strand
GTTTATGATAAAGTGTTCACTTCTCGTGATAGTCCATCGGACTCTTTATACATGTATATTTTACCAAATATTACACCAGGTGAGAATGTATTAGACCCTATAAAATTTGGAGGTAAATGGGGCGAAGCAGGAACATTGTTAGCCGGAGGTACGCAAGGTTCCAACTTAATCATTGATGATTTGGCGCAAGTAAAAGGCGAGTTTTATTGGAAACCTAATTGTGCAGCCGTTCGACCAAAACCTTATAAGTTTACGGTAGTGGTGCGCGATAAAACATGTCCGTCTCCATTTTACGATAGTACTTTTGTAACAATTTACGTTAAGAAAAAACCAAACAACAAGCCTTACTTTGTAGAGCCTGATACGATGAAAACGCCCAAGACAAAGAATTACTTTGTGCTTGCTGGCGATAAGTTTCAACTTGCAGGCGATACTTTAATTAAAACCTACGATAAAGATTCATTGGGCAATGTGGTTTCTGTTTACATGGAACCAGACCCGGGTAATGGTGTGGTGAACTCTAAGTTTGTGTTCAGCTCAAACCCAAATGTGATTCATTCAACGGCAACCTTTAGCTGGCAAACAACCTGCGAGGATGTGCGCTCCACTCCATACAAGGTTCGTTTCATTGCCGAAGACGACGATTGTTTGAAGCATGACTCTGCATGGTTTTATGTAAACATTTATGTGCGTCAACGTCCGAACTTAAAACCGGTATTTGATCATGTGTTAAATCCAGTGGCTTACCATGTACCAGAAGGTCAAACAAAATCTTTCAATGTGCGTGTAAACGACAGTGCAAGTTTTGCCATCAACCAATACGATAGTTTAACAGTTACAGCCGATCTAACAGAGTTCAATGTTCCGGGTGGCGTGATGCCAACCTTTAACCCTGTAGTGAGTGCAGACAGTTCGGTAACGGCTTTCACCTGGTCACCTAATTGTGCCAATGTGAGCAATAACCCTTACCATTTATATTTAACGGTTCAAGACAATGGTTGCCCACGCTTGACTAAACGTGATACGATTTTAGTTTATGCTGACGGTCCTTTCAACTCTGCTCCAGAGTTCAGAGATCCATTGCATCCGGCAAGTGTAATTACTACACTCGATACGACTATTTATGGTGGCGATGTGTTTACGTATAACTTATTTGCAGTAGATACCAATCAACGATTTGACTCGGTATTTTTACAAGCCGATTATACTTCTGATTTATTTGCTTTTGGAAAAGTAACGAACTTAGCTTTCTTAAGCCCAAGCTTTGGAAAAGATTCTTCGAGAACGACGCTGAACTGGCAGTCGGATTGTAAGGATATTTCTGCAACACCTTATGTGGTAAAAATACTTGCACGCGATAACGAGTGTGTGAATCCAGAAAGATCTGCTTTAACGATTAATTTATTGGTTAAAGAAAGACCTAACTATACCCCAATATTTAGTTCATCAACGGCGACTACTTTCTTTAACATGAAAGCAGGCGATACGCTCTACATTCCACTATCGGCAGTAGATACCAACCATTTAGATTTACTAACGCTTGATACGGTTTATACCAGTGTGCCACATCAATTGCCACTACCAGAAATTGTAAGAGCAACAGGAGCAGATTCGGTTCGTTCGTTTTTGAGATGGGTATTAGATTGTAGTTTAATCAGCGACCAAGCATATACCATTAAAGTAGGTGCATGGGATAACGCTTGTAGGTTAATTGCCGACAGTGCGCGTTACCAATTCACGGTCAAAATTAATCGCAATCCAAACTTAGTACCTTACTTCCCATTTGCAACGGGCGATACGGTGATACAATTAGTAGCGGGAGAGAAATTTGAATTGAACTTGACTTCTGCCAGTGCAACGCCAGGTGATTCTATTGAGATTGCAACCAGTGGTGATGTGTACGGAGGTATTGCCGGTAACTTAGCAACCTTCGAACAAACAGCCGTATCGGGAACAGCACAAGCGAAGTTCCGTTGGGAAACCAGTTGTGATCAGATCAGAGATGATGTGTACACCGCGGTATTCAAAACTGCAAACCCACCATGTTTAACAGATACCAATACTTATACCATTCACTTTAAAGTAATCCCGAATACCGATATCACCGAAGTATTGCCAAATGTGTTCACACCAAACAACGATGGCACGAACGATGTGTTCAGTATCAAAGATAAATTTAAAGTGTATTGTGATCCAGAGTTTAGCTTTACCATTTACAACCGTTGGGGTAAAAAAGTATTCGAAACTAAGGATCCAGAATTTGAATGGGATGGCGAAGGTGCGGGTGCAGGAACTTACTTCTATACTTTAACTTCTAGGGTAAGAACTCAAACCGGTAGCATTAACTTGGTGAGATAATATTTTATAATAAGAAACAAAATTGGAATGGCGACGGGTTTTTACCTGTCGCCATATCCTATGAAATACCGTATTATGATGAAGCAATTAAAATTGAATTCAAAAAAACTAATAAGATCAATCTTATTAAGTGCTTTTTGTTTAACCTTAAGTGCAACTGCATTCGCTCAGAATGTAATTGATATTGGGGTGTATGGTTTAGTGGCACCATTAGCGCCTCATACTGGAGCAGCTAATAAATCAGTTATCGTAAAAGTTAGAAATTACGGTACAGTTGCCATTACAAGTATAAAAGTGGGATGGAAAATAAATGGTGTGGTACAACCTATCTATTCTCAATTTATTAGTATTCCTGCTGCTTCATCTACCAATCAGATTCCAACAACGAATGTAACTTTATCAACAACCTTTACAGATTTAGCGGGTAAAAACTTCGAGTTTTATACCATCGAAGCAAATAACCAAACAGATGCTAATGCTGCTAATGATACACTTACGGCATATACTGCAACTCCAATTGCAGGAACTAAAGTAGTTGGTATTGCGCCTTCGGATTATAGAACTATTGCGGATGCATTTAATGCAATACGTTATTCAGGTATCAGTAATGACTTAACAATTAAAGTTAAGCCAGGAACCTATACAGAACCTTTAGAATTACCAGCAATTGATTATAACAATTCAGCGGTCCCATCTAAAAATGTAATTGTAGAATCGCAATCGGGTGGAAGAGATGTTTATATTGTTACCAATGCATCTGTACAAACATCTGTAAAACTAAATGGTGCGGATAGAATTACTTTAAGGAATTTAAAAATTGTCAATAAAAATATTATTTCAGGTATTGGTGTGCAAATGTTAAATGATGCAAAATACAATACCATTAACAATTGCGACATTTCTGTCGATTCTATTTCAAACGGAAGAGGATTTGCTGGTGTTTTATTAGCGGACATGAGTGCGTCTCCTTATAATTTAGCAGCTACTACTTCTGGAAAATTTGCGACCATAACTAACAACTTAATTTCCGGTGGTTATTATGGTATTGCAATTTCAAGTTCTGCAACTGCTAGAGACACTGGAATTGTGATTGAAAACAATACAATAAATCAAGTTTCATTTTATGGTATCAATGTAAATTGTTTAACCAACTTAAAACTTAAAAAGAATAAAGTTTCCTTAAGACCCTCTGCCGATTTAAAATCAGCGGGTTATTATTTACAAAACATTTCAACAAGTTCCCCTGGAAATATTGAGATAACATTTAACTATGTAACAGGAGCAGGTCAATACGGAATTTACATGAATGCTGTTATTGGAACTGGATCGCCAACCAACAGGTCTGTCAACTTATCTAATAACATGATTGCCGGTGGTTTCTTTAGTAATAAAACCGCAGCAATAGATTTGCCTCAAGGATTATCAATTAACAGTTGTGGTTATGTAAATGTTTATTTTAACTCAGTTAGAATGGATGCGCCTACTAATGTTGGAGCGCCTGATAATACTTCAGCATTTTACGTATCTGGTGCAGGCTCTCTTGCTAGTAATCCAATTAAAGTTTTTAATAATATTTTTTATAATGCAAATTTTGGATATGCATTATACAATGCTGCTGCAGCTGCATCAAATCCTGTAGTTGCTGCAAACAACAACGATTATTTCGTTGCTAAACTAGACACGAATACCAATCCTGTTTCTGGTTTTACTTATTGGAATTCAGCTCCAAGAATTAACTTAAGAGAATTGGTATTAGCTTCTGGAAAAGATCAATTGACAATTAGTAAAGATCCTTTCTTCTTTTCTCCAACAGATTTACACTCACTTTCTTCAGACATCAACCAAAAAGGAAATACAGCTCCTTTAACAGAAGTTTCGGTCGATTATGACAATGAGTTAAGAGATCAAATTAACCCACCAGATATTGGATGTGATGAATTTGGACCAGGTGGAGAAGATTTCGCCATCATAGGAATTACACCAGATGTATTCAAATATAAAAAGCCAACACCCTGGAAAATTTATGTTCGTTACCAAGGACCTACTTCTGGTACGAATAAGAAATTATATTTCATGTATAAAATCAATGGGGTAGATCAAATTGACCCGGACTCTGCCATTGAACATACCTTTACCAGTTTATCAAATTACTTCTCGACTGAAAGTTTTGTAGTACCTGCTAAGTATTGGGTAAACAGGCCTAGTTATCAAAGTTTCAAGTTTACGGTTTACATTGCTACTTCTCCCGTAGGGGATCAACGAGCATTCAATGACTCCTTAACCATTGATGTTTGCGTCGGATTAGATGGTCGTTTCTTAATTGATAGAAACAAATTACCAAATGATAGTACTTTTTCTAGTTTGCAACAAACTTATGAGTATTTGAAATGTGGGGTAGCGGGTCCGACCATTATTGAATTAGCAGATGGCACTTACGATGAGCAAGTATATTTATGGAAAATCAGAAACTCCTCTTCTGTAAATACCATTACTTTTAAATCATTAAATAATGCATACAATACCAAGTTGACTTTCTTTGGTGGTACCAACGAAAACCATGCAACAGTATTGATGAACAATGCACAATATATTACGCTTGATGAATTGACTGTTGAGAATAGAAATATGACCAATGGTTCTTGTATTCAATTTGCTGGAAATGCAAAATATAATACGATTAAGAATTGTGTCATTCGATTAGATTCAACACAAACACCATATCCAACTTCTTTAGTCGGAATCGTTTCTAGTAAACTAGGTACATTGATGACAACACCTTCATGTTACGGCATCAACTCAAGTTACAATAACATTGTTGGAAACAAAATTATGGGTGGTTATTTTGGTATAGCCATGTATGGTTTAGATACTGCTCAAAGAGATTTAGGAAACGTATTGAGTAAAAATATCATTGCAAGTTTCCATAAAACAGGTGTTTATTTAGAATATGCGGATACCAGAATTTTAAACAATGTCATTACTGGTAAATTCGGTATGGATTTAAATGCAAATGCCATTGAAGCGAAATTCTTAGGTGATCGTGCTGGTGATTTTACCAACGAAATATCAGGAAATAAAATTTATGACATTACTTGGCAAGGAATTACTGTTAAAAATTGCTTGAGTAAGAAAATTGCACCATCGAAAAAATCATCTTTTGTAATTGCAAACAATATGATTGCTGGTGGTTTTACTACTCCAGGAGCAACAACTTGTGGTATTAATTTAAATACTTGTGTTGGTGTGTCAATTATCAACAATACGGTAATGATGGATGCACCTCGTACCAGTTCAACGTCAATAAATGCTGCAGTTGCAAGATGTATGACAATTGGAAGTACAAATACAGATATTGAAGCCTTCAATAATATTTTATATTCTACAAACGGAGCTATTTCATTAGAATATTTTATCAAAACAAAAGGTGGAGGTCGAGCGCCAAATAATGGTTTAACTGCCTCTGAAAACAACTTGTATTATACTACTTATCCAAGTAAAACAACACCGTTAATTTTGATCAAACGTTTATCAGATTTAAATGGTTCTAACGCTGATAAGAACTTCACATTTGCGCAAAAGACACAAACGCCTCAGTCTGCTTTAACGTCATTTAAAAATGATAATAATAATACAACTCGTGACCGTAAGTCTTTAGCTTTATCAGTTAAGTTTGAAAAGTTACCTTACGATTTACATACTTACGATCCAAACGTAGAAAGTAAAGGAAGTAACTATGAAGTAAAAACCGATTTTGATTTAGAGCCAAGAAAATCTAAAACACCAGATATTGGTTGCGATGAATTTACCATTCCTTTAATTGACTTAGATATTAACCAAATTAGAAATCCTTTATTAAGTGCATGTAAACCAAACGTACTTTCTGTAAGGTTAAGAAATAGGGGTAAATATTCTTTAGCTGGCCGTTCGGTAATATTAACCTATACTGTAACTACAGATGGTTATTCTGCTGCAGGTAGAGATACGGTTAAATTAACAATGAAAACAATTGGTTCAGAGCAAATTTATAATTTCAAAAAACCTTTTATCATTACAGACTATACAACCTATCAAGTTTGTGTTGACTTAATTTCTAAATCATTAAAAGAAGATACTGTATTTACTAATAATACCAGATGTGCAGATTTAGGCGTGGGTATTGGCGGTGATTATTATGTTGGTTTCCCTGCTAGGTTACCAAATACAGATACAACTAGGTATTTCACTACCTTAAAAGGTGCAATTGATGATATTTCTAATAGAGCTGGTATTGCATGTGAGACTTTTGTTTACATGCACCCTGCTTCAAGTCCTTATTTAGAAAGAGTAATTATTCCTAAATATTTAGTGGCTTTAGATTCCCCTTATTTAAATATTTTACCATATAACACATTAAACAATACGGAAGTTGTTTTACAGCAACCTGCAACTCCGGTTGGTGATGATAGTAAATTACATTATACAATGCGTTTACAGTCATCTAATTTTGTGAGGGTTAAAAACTTGAACATTAAAAATACCGGCGCCAATTTTGGTTCTGGAATTCATATTACTCGTAATGCACAATCTATTGTAATCGATGGTTGTAAAGTGGAAGTAAACAAAACATTAAAAACCAAAGTGTTTTATCCAATTGCATTTACTTCTACAAATAAATTAGATATTACAGATCCAGTTTCTTGTTCTAAAAATGGATCAAATAATAAAATTGTTAGAAATGAATTAGTAGGTGGTTATGCTGGAGTTGCTATGTTAGGTGCATCTCAAGTTGATTACGACATTAACAACGTAATTGATAGTAACAACATTCATGATTTCTACCAAAATGGTATTTATACTATTTATAATACCATTAAAAGAATTGGTTTCAATACACTTACACCAAGAGCCGTTACAGATTCAAGTATTACGATCTCATATAATTTTGCTGGTGAAGGTGGATTGATAAATGGAAATACTATAAAAAATTCAAATAGGGTAGGTATAAAAGCTTTTGGTATTGATGCATTTGATGAGAATAAATTAATTATTTCAAACAATTGGATTACACATGATTTTGGAAATTCTAATACGCCAACAACAGGTGCAATTTTAATTAAGCGCTCATCTAACATTGGTATTTATTACAATTCAATAAGATATAACGGTTTACGTGCGGCATTAAATATTGCAAGAGATTCAGTTCAAGTTCAAGATGACCAAGGAAACTGGATATCTCAATATTTCACACCAACAGGTATTAAAGTATTGAATAATATTGTTCAAGTGGATTCTGTACCAGGAACAACTCCTGCACCATATACTATATTCTTTAATTCAACCGATCCAATTTCTGAATTTGAACATAATAATTACAAATCAGAATATGAATCAAGATTTGCCTATTATCCAGTTTTGGATCAGCAGTCTTTCGCAATTTGGCAGTTGAGTACCGCAAAAGATTTAACTTCTTTCAATTTAAATCCTGGATATATCAGTGGAACAAATTTAAATTTAACAGATACTTTAAGATTTGATAAAAAAGGAATTCCAGTTAAAGGAATTGCAAGAGACTACAACAACAGGAAACGTAGCCCTCGTGTTACCGATATTGGTTCAATTGAATATGAAAGAGAAGCAAACAACGTAAGTTTATTAAACATTGTAAACGAGAAAGCGGTATATGGTTCTAATACTTTTAAAGTAACTGTTTTAAACGAAGGCAATTTAAACTTATCAGATAAATCTATTTGTTTAGAATATTCTGTTGACTCAGGTAAAACGTGGAAAGGAAACCAAACAGTTCAACTAAACGAACTAAAGGGAAGATATGACGAACAAGTGGTATCGTTTAATCTAAAACATTTAAAGAAAGACTTTTTAGTTATTCCTTTATGTGTTCGTATAGTTCCAACATGTAGGTTACCATTAGATACTATTTTCCAATATGAAACAATTTGTAAAGACTTATGTGTTGGATTAGAAAAAGGAGATTATACCATAGGTAAAAATGGTACAGAAGATTTCTCTAATTTCTCTCAAGCAATTGTCGCTTTAGTTTGTGGATTTGATTCTTCTATTGTATTTAAAGTTTCTCCAGGTACTTATACCGAAAGATTCTCTGTGCCACCAATTAAAACAACAAAAGATACAACAGTAACCTTTACTTCTGCTACAGGTAATGCGAAAGATGTAATTTTACAATATTCTAATACAGGTATTCAAACTGAGCATCACGTTGCACAAATAGCTGGTGCTCGTTACATCAACTTTAAAAACTTAACATTCAAAAGTGCAGCAATAGCAAGGGCATCCGGCATTCATTTAGCCGATAGTGCAAGTTATAATACCATTGATGGTTGTGAGTTTTATTTCGACAGTGTTTCAATTGTAAATACATTGGTAGGCGTGTTGGGTTCAGGGTCAATCGCATTTACAGAACCTTCAACAGCAAATAACAATACTGTTAAGAATTGTAATTTCCATGGTGGTGCATTTGGTGTTCGTTTTATTGGAACAAAAGACAATGCCACTCGTGGACCGAATCAAGTTATCAATTGTACTTTCGATAAAACCAATACAGCAGGTATTGATATTTTCTTTGCTCAGATTGATAGTATCAGTAAAAATAAAATCAATATGCGTAAAGGAAATCCATTAAGTACGGGTATCAATGTATACGGTGCTTTAACGGATTTTATCATTACAGAAAACTGGATAACCAATGCTGGTAATGCAGCATTCATGATGGATAGCTGTAGAACATTATCTCGTGGTTTAATTGCCAATAACATGTTTGCCGGTGGTTATATAGCAGATGGAAAATATGGAGATCAAGCAATGGCCATTAGAAATACTGGAGCGTTCCCTTCTAAGGGTATCAACTCATCTGGTTCTATTGATATCATAAATAATAGTTTGTTATATGATGGTGAATCTGATTCTTCGGCTGCATTCAGAATTTACAAATCTAATAGTATGAATATTTATAGTAATATATTCGAAAATAGAGGTAAAGGTTATGCATTAGATTTCACTACTGAAGTAGGTAGTTTAGAAGAGATTTACGATGTTGCAGCCAATGTAATGTATACGAAAGACACAACCTTGGTAAGATGGAAAGGTAAAGTATACAAAGACATCAATGCGTTAAGTATGGTACAAAATCCAGTATTTACCGCAATCAATACATTACAATTTGATCCTTTATACAGAAGCAATCTAGATTTACACGTAAATAATGCTGCGCTTAATGGTAAAGCTGCTGCAAGTCCAGTTGTTACTGTTGATATTGATGGTGAAGAAAGAAATCCAGTTTCTCCAGATATTGGAGCGGATGAATTTATACCAGGATTTGACGTAGAAATGAATGCAATTATCAGACCTTTCCAAAACACATCTTTTAAAGATAGTGTATTGGTTTGGGTCAGGGTGAAAAACGTCGGTTCAGTTAAACTTTCAACATTTAAAGCGAAATATAAATTAGACGACAAATTAGTGGATTCTACTGTTGTAATTTCTCCTTTGATGCCAGATTCTTCTTTGAATATTATTTTCAAAAAGAAATTTGCAACTAGAGTCGGTGGTAAACATATTTTAACTGCATATACCGAAATACAAAAAACAGATCCAAACGGACAAGTCGTGAATAATGATTTCAATAATTTAAATGATACAATCAGATATACACTGTATTCAAAAGATACATCTGATATTGGGGTTTCTCAGTTCTTGACGCCATTGAATAATATTACGTTGAAACAAATCACACCAGTAAAAGTTCGAGTATTAAACTATGGCAATTTAACAGCTTATGGCTATAAAACTACTTTAGTGGTTAATGGTAAGGTGAAAGAAGTAAAACAAATTCCAACGCAGTTAAAAATGAATCAAATCAATGATATAGAGTTTACATATCAAATTGATCCAGACTCGGCGGTAATATTTGATATTTGTTCTTACACTACTTTAGGAGATGACGTGATTCCAGAAAACGATAGTACTTGTATTACTGTTTCAACTTTAGTAGGGGTAGATGCAAATAACATTTCAGAATACTTCTCAGCATATCCAAATCCAAGTACATCAAAAATCAATTTTGTGATGTATCAAGACCAGCCAAATGCAATTGATTTAACAGTATTTGATTTAACTGGAAGAAAAGTAAGTTCGAAACATTTTAATCAATCATCGGAAGGTTTTGTGAAAGTCAATGCTGATATTTCAGATTTAGCCGAAGGCACTTATTTATATGTCTTGAAGTCGGGTCAGAAATACCATAATGGAAGATTTGTAAAAATTAATCAATAAAAAATTAGCGAAATAGAATTTAATCAATAGCATACATGAATAAGAAAATCTTTGTCGGCCTATTTGCATTTACTTTAAGTATTTGTACTTTTTTTGCACAAGCACAAACCAAATACTTAAGTGGTATTTATACCATTGGTGGAAATAATGCAAATTACTCATCTATTCAAAAAGCAGTAACAGAATTATTAAGTACAAGAACCGAAGTAATAGGTCGTGTAACTTTTAACATCAGACCAGGTGTTTACAATGAAAACATTGTGATAAAACCATTCAAAGGTGCGTCTGCGAAAAACGTAGTTGTATTTAAATCTGAAACAGGGAGGGCTTCTGATGTTACGATTGTGGATGATGGTGATAATACTTTATATAACAACTCTGTAATTCGTTTAGAAGGCTGTAGGTATGTTTCTTTTCAAGATTTAACCATTGAGAATAACAGGGTATTGTCTTCAACAAATTCATTTGCATCTGTATTTCATTTGACTTATAGCAGAGATAATCCTAAGCTTTCAGCAGATTACAATACTATTAATCGTTGTACTTTAAAATTGGATTCTACCTTTACTATTTTCAATGGTAATGCCATTGGAATTGTTTCTTCAGACATAAATAATACTTCAGGTTTAGCAAATTGCGCGAACTACAATAGCTTTGTAAATAACACTTTTTATGGAGGCGCTTTTGCAATTAGGTTGTTAGGAGAGAGTACGGTTAAACCATGTAAAGGAAACAAAATCAACAACAATAAAATTTACGCTTGTATTTCTGGTATAGATGTAGATTATAACAACATTCCTTTAATTGCAAACAATCAAATTACGATTCGTCCTGATCCAAGTCAAATGCAATTTGGTATTCGTGTTAGAGATGCGGCAGGTAACTTTGGTTTTTATAACAATCAAATTAAAAACTACGGAACATTTGGTATGTTCTTTAATAATGTGAATGGAGGATCTGCAGCTTTAGTTTACAATAACATGATCTCAGGTACTTCGAAAGCAGCATTCTCTAGAGGTATACATGTGGAATATTCAAAAAGTATTCAGTTTTTACATAATACTATTTTCTATTCTAGTGCATTCAATACTGAAAATGCATGTTTTGTAATTGAATATACTACAGATAGACCATCTTCTAAAATTTCATTAAAGAATAATATTTTCCATACTTCTTTAGGTGCGGCTACTGTAATTATTAAAAACTTAGCAACGGTAGATACCTTTAATTATAATAATTATTTTATTACTGCAGGTACAAAATTAGCTATCATTGGTTCTACTCAATGTACAACCTTAGCATCTTTAAAAACTGCTACAGGAAAAAATGGACAATCTTTTAATGTGAATCCAAATTTTCCATCGGCTACTAATTTAAGATTAAACAACAAAGCGCTAATTCGTAAAGCATATATTTTACCTTACATCACATTCGATTTTGAGAATCACCCACGTGATCCTGAAATGCCAGATGTTGGTGCCGATGAGGTAATAAGAAGTCCTCACGATTTGGAAGTTTTTGAATTAGATAAAAACTTCGTTCCTAGAGAAGGATCAAACACAATTCCAGTTGTAATTAAAAATGACGGATTGTTATCTATTAATAGTGTGAATGGACACAAAATGGCGATTAAATACCGTATCAATAATGGTGCATTTAATCCGGTAGATTCTTTTACATTAACACAATTAAGTTTATCATATTCAAAACAAGTTTTCAATTTATCTACTCCATGGATTATTCCTGCACCAGGCCAATATACAATGGAGATAAGAGTGGAACCAGCATACCCTGGAGATACTTGGTTTGACAACGATACGTTAATTGTAAATTTATGTGTAGGATTAAACGGCAGGTATACCATTGGTGGACCTGTAGGTTTAAAAAACTATCCAACATTTGCTTCTGCTTTAGCTGCATTTGAATGTGGAGTAGGTGGACCTACTGTTTTTGATGTATACCCAGGAACTTATCCAACTCCATTTTCTATTCCTGCAATTAAAGGTGCTTCTCCAAACAAAACAGTTACTTTCCGTTCATTCTCTGGAAATGCCGCAGACGTAATTATTCAAAATACCAATTTAAATCAAGGTCAAACAAATCACCATGTAATTCAATTAGACGGTGCAGATTATATTAGTTTTAGAAATCTTACATTAACCAATTTATCAACTTCTAGTTATGCTTCAGGTTTTCATGTTGCAACAGGAAGTAACTATGTAACCATTGATAGTTGTATTATTAATTTACCAACTTCGACCAATTTAGCAGATTTTAAATATGGTGTTGTTGCAGCGTTTAAAACAAAAATTGACAGTGCGGTCAAAGCAGATTATTTGACTATAAAAAATACTACTATTAAAAATGGTGTTGCCGGTATTCAATTTGTTGGACAATCAGGTGCTTTTAAATCTATAGGTACCGTTATTTATAACAATAAAATCGACTCAGCTTATGGTTATGGTATTAACTTATTAAATACAAGTGTAAATTCTGTAAGTTGGAATACCATAAATATGAAATCAAATTCTTCTGTTAGTTCAGAAGGGATTAAAATTAGTAGTTCTAAATCTGATGGTATCATCAACGGTAATAAAATTTCGAATGCTGGTTTCAGAGGAATTAATTTAACTACAGTTGAAGGTATTACCGCGCTTACTGTTTCTAATAACATGCTGGCAGGTGGTTACAAAACTACGGTAAGTGGAGCGGGCATTTATTTGAACGAAGTAAATAAAATTAATGTTTACCATAATTCGGTTTACTACGATAAAGCGCCAGTAACACTTCCAAGTACTTCGGCTGCATTTTTCTTAGCAGCAGGTGTGAACGTTAGTTTAATGAATAATATTTTCTACAACCCTGCAGGTGGTTATGCGTTTTATGTAACTAACCAAACATCAATTAGGGCATCAGATAATAATATATATTATACAGATGCAAATACCACTGCCGGTAATTTTGCTTATTATGGTTCTTCGGGTGGAGACAGGTTAAACTTAACAAGTTTAAAACAATCGATGATTGGTTTTGAAACTAAGTCGTTAGAAATAAATCCACAATTTGTTTCAACATTTAATTTACATACTACTAATCCTTTAATTGATAATAAAGGAGTATTTATTCCTGCTGTTGCTGTTGATATTGATAAGCAAAGTAGAAATCCTTTGAATTCAGATATTGGCGCAGATGAATTTATTATTAATGCAAAGGATATGGCATTAGTTGACATTCAACCATTGGTGTTTAGTACAGATCCAAATACGATTAAAGTTAAAATAATGAACTTGGGTAGTACAAGTTTAAATGGCAATACTGTTAAGTTGCAATATTCTGCAACTCCTGGTGTTTGGGTACCTACAGTAGGAGAGTCGTTTACACCTACTGCAAATACAGCTACTTCATTAGATACTGCATACTCAAGTACTATATTTAGTTTCAGTACTCCTTTCAATGCAACCGCTAATTCAACATATCAATTTGCAGTTAGAATTGACCCTGCAAATAGAATTACCACCGATCCAGTTACTAAAAACGATTCAATTCAAAATATTGTTTGTACAGGATTAAAAACTGGTGTTTATACTATTGGTGGAGCAAGTCCTTCGTTTGCAACCTTTACAGATGCTGCGGCATCTTTAGCTTGTGGTATTACAGGCCCTGTTACATTTAATGTTAGACCAGGTACTTATAACGAAAGATTTACAATTAATAATCCAAAAAATACTTCTGCTACCAATTTGGTTGTTTTTAAATCTGAAACTGGTAATGCAGCAGATGTTATTATCAATAGCAATGGAGTGAGTGGTGCTACCACTCGTAATATCATTCGTTTGAACAGATCAAGTTATGTGCAAATTAAGAACATGACTTTGAAAAATGCGAGTACTTCAATTGCAGGTTCTGCAGCAATTCAAATTACATCAGATGCTAGAAATATTTTGGTGAAAGATTGTATCATTAAAATGGATACTGGTTCTACATCGCCAAACATTTATGGTATTACAACTTCTGACTCTGCTAGTATTACTACTGCAGGAAAAGGAGGGTCAAATATTAGAATTATCAAAAATGCAATTTATGGAGGTGCTATTGGTGTAGGTGTTAGAGGAACCAGTCAATATATTAGAGACTTTGGGGTAACCATAGATAGTAATATCATTGAAGGAGCAGCCAATTACGGAATTTTCAGTTCAAATGTTGATTTAACTTCTATTGATCAAAATCAAGTGATCATGCGTAAAAATCAATTGAATTCAACAGGTATCAATGTAATTATTGACCGTGTGGATTCTCGCATCACTAATAATAAAATTATTTATGCTTCATCAGTAGGTATGTCATTGAATGATGTCATAGGTGTAAATGGTTTGTTAGTAGCGAATAACATGATTGGTGGTGGATTTAGATTAGGAATGGATGGATATGGTTTAAGTTTAGATAAAGTATATCCTTTAAATCTTTATAATAATTCTATTAACTATGATGGTAATTCAGTAAATAGTGCGGCCCTTAAAATGGATATCAATTCAAAAGGAATCCGCATGTTGAATAACTCAATTTATAATTCAAATAATGGATTTGCGTTATTAATTGATGATCCAAATTCAATTGATACTTCAGATAACAATAACATGGCCACTAAAACCGGTTTGTTTGCTAGGGTAAATGCCATAGATTATTTAACATTTGACGAATACAGAGATGTTTATTTGAAAGATGATAATGGTGTTTCAGTTGATCCGGATTATTTCACAACTACTAATTTAAGATTAACCAATACTTTCTTAGATGCAGCTGGTGTTGTTATTCCAGAGATTACAAAAGACATTGAAGGGCAACCAAGAGATCCTAAATTCCCAGATATTGGAGCTGACGAATTTGTGGTATTGGGTGACGTTAAAATTGAAAGCATTGACAATCCACTTCCTCCACCAGAAGTATATCCAACAAAAATTCCTGTTGTGATTTCTGTTAAGAACATTGGATTGAGTAAGGTTTCAGGTTTAAACGTAAAGTATTTTGTTGACAATGTTGAAATGGCAAATGAGGTTATTCCAGTAGAAGATCCTTACCGTCCATTGTTACCTGCCGATTTATTAACTTATACTTTTGAAACAGAAATTACTCCTGTATTAACTGGAAATTACACATTAAGAGTAGAAGCATATTTATTAAACGACACTACGCCGTTAAATAACGTCATGACAAGTACATTCTTCTCATCTATATCAAGTATTACCGATGGAAAGATGGATGCTTATGTGTCGCCTGTAAATAGCACGGTAGATCAATTTACGCCAGTTACTATTTTGATTAAAAATTCAGGTACAGATACCATTTCAAACTTTAATGTTAATTATACCATACAAGGTGGTAAAAATGGTACCGTTACAAAAACTGAATTAATTACTGCGGTAATAGCACCACAAGAAGTTATATCACATACTTTTGATGATGTATTGGATTGCGATCCAGCGGCAGTAAGGGTTTTGAGTACTTATTTAAGTGACATTCAAGATGACTTGAATCAAACAAACGATACATTAACAATGTATGTATTCCCGTTTGCTCCATGTGGACAAGGAATCAATGACCCTAAAGCAGTTGGATTTATTGCAGCAGGTCCATTCCCGAATCCTGCCAGTCATGCTATTAATTATATGTTGTCATTGCCAACTCAAGGTGATGTCGAAATTCAATTGGTAGATGTATTAGGTCAAGTTATGCAATCTGCTCATTATGAAGGAATGCAAACGGGCGTAAACAATGTGCAATTGGCCGTATTACCTTCTATTGCTCCTGGTATTTATTTTTCACATGTGAAGTATAACGATAAAGTTATCACACAACGTGTTGTAATTAATAAGTAATTTAAAACGAAATAAAATAAAAAGGCCTCTAAATTTAGAGGCCTTTTTTATTGAACGATTATTTGGAAAGCCAGTCTATATTGCGTTTCAGGCCTTCAAATTTAGTTCGTTTAACGGCAGAGGTTTTAAAAATGATTTGAAATGTTTCTTCGGTTAGTTCTTTCCATTCGTTAGCCTTCATATTTAGCATTTTCTCTGATGCGTTAAATTTACTTTCTTGATGAGGTTTAGAAAATCTATTCCAAGGACACACATCTTGACAAACGTCACAGCCAAACATCCAATTATCAAATTTCCCTTTCATTTCTTTTGGAAATTCATTTTTTAATTCGATGGTAAAATAAGAGATGCACCTACTTCCATCTACAACATAGGGTTCAACAATGGCTTGTGTTGGACAGGCATCAATGCATTTGGTGCAAGTGCCGCAATGGTCTGTTGCTGGTGCATCATAGCTTAATGGAATGTCTAAAATAATTTCTGCTAAGAAAAAAAAAGAGCCTTGCTTCTGGGTAATTAAATTTACATTTTTTCCAACCCAACCAATGCCAGATTTTTGCGCCCATGCTTTTTCCATAACAGGAGCAGAGTCTACAAATACCCTTCCATTAAAATCGCCAATGCTATCTTTTAGAATTTGAAGAAAGCTTTTTAATTTATCTTTTATAACAAAATGGTAATCTTCTCCAAATGCATATTTTGAAATCTTTGGTGCATCTGCATCTATTTGATTTTGATTAGTGAAATAATTATAACTTAAAGAGATAACTGATTTTGCACCATCAACCAATTTGCTAGGGTCTAAACGCATATCGAAATGGTTTTCCATGTAGGTCATTTCTCCTTGCTTTTTCTCGTTGAGCCATTTTGTTAGGCGAGGAGCTTCTTCTAAAAGAAATCCAGCCTGAGCAATACCACAGGATAAAAAACCCAGCTTATTTGCTGTATCTTTAATTAATTGGCTATGCTGATGGCTATGCATGTTTTGTAGAATATTTATTGCAAATTTACTTCAATTTTTAAAATATTGATGAAGGCGTATTTTTTATTCATTTTATTGGCTTTAATCGGTTTTTCTGTGCAAGCGCAAAAGCAATTAGGCTTTGCATTTTCCGCAAATTCAACTGCAGCTTTTGCGCAAACAAACCGAGTTGCAAATATCAAAGATGCAAAACCCAAAGGATTGCAATTAGAGGTCTTTAATATTTGGAATAAGCAGTCAAATATTGATGATTGTAATTGTTTACCAAAGTCTGGTGTCATTTTTACTTATTTTGATTTAGATAATTCAGAATTATTGGGTAAAGCTTTTGCCACTTCATTATTTATGGAGCCTCAATTTAAAATTACACCTAAATATATTTTAGGTGTCAAAGCTCAAGCGGGTTTTGTATATGCCAATAAAAAATTCGATCCTATTTCCAATCCAGGTAATTTAACCTATAGCTCAAACATCAGCAATTACTTAGCTTTGGGCCTGACCAATAATTTCCTAATCAATAAAAATACAGCCATCAATGCATCTTTTATTTTCAATCACATTTCAAATGGTGGAATAAAGGATCCAAATAATGGTTTAAATTTTCCAGGTATAAATTTAGGTTTAACGTATTTTTTAAATCAAGTAGATTTTAATTACCAACGTAAAATCAAGTCAAATTTATTAGCTGATGCTAAATATTATATTTCCACTTTTTTTTCTGCTACTACCACACGCAAATTGTCTACCAAAAAATATCCCATTTTTGGTTTTGAAATAAGCAGAACAAAACAACTAAATGGAGTTTTGTTTCATATTGCCGCTATAGATTTTTATCAGGATCAAGCTTTGCGTCAAAAGTTAATTCAAGATGGGGGGTTGGCTGAAAACCAATACAGGTCTGGTATTAGCACTGGTATAGGGTTTAAAATGGGGAGGGTAAATTTTGCAAGTAGTATAGGAACATACCTATACGATCCAATAAATTATTACAATAGGGTTTTTCATAGACATGAAATTTCTTATGCTTTTAAGGAGCGTTGGAGTTTAGGGATAAACTTAAAAGCGCATACTTACATAGCGAACTACACCGATATAAGATTAAAGTATCAATTAAAATAACGACGGATTGCCCGATTTATAATTAGGCAATCTGTTTAAATGTTTATAAGCAAGTTCGGTTGCTTCTCTGCCTCTTGGTGTACGCATTAAAAATCCTTCTTGAATCAGAAATGGTTCGTAAACTTCTTCGATTGTACCTTCGTCTTCACCAACCGCAGTAGCAATGGTTTTAAGGCCTACAGGGCCTCCTTTGAATTTTTCGATAATGGTAATTAATATTTTATTATCCATTTCATCCAAACCATATTCATCTACATTTAATGCGTTCAAAGCAAATTGTGAAATAGCAGTATCTATTTTTCCATTCCCTTTTATTTCGGCAAAATCCCTAGTTCTTCTAAGTAATGCATTTGCAATACGAGGCGTTCCTCTACTTCTTCTAGCAATTTCATAAGCACCTTCTTCTGTAATAGGTGTAGTTAAAATTCCAGATGATCTTAAAACAATATCAGTAAGTAATTTTGAATCGTAATATTCTAAACGTGCATTGATACCAAAGCGCGCTCTTAGTGGAGCTGTAAGTAAACCAGATCTAGTGGTTGCGCCAATTAACGTAAAAGGGTTTAAGCTAATTTGCACAGATCTTGCATTCGGTCCACTATCCAACATAATGTCAATTTTATAGTCTTCCATTGCAGAGTATAAATACTCTTCTACAACAGGACTCAATCGGTGTATCTCATCTATAAATAAGATGTCACCTTCTTCTAAATTAGTAAGTAAACCAGCAAGGTCACCAGGTTTATCCAAAACAGGACCTGATGTAATTTTTATATTTACACCAAGTTCATTTGCGATAATATGAGATAAGGTTGTTTTTCCTAAACCCGGAGGGCCGTGTAAAAGCACATGGTCTAGCGCTTCTTTTCTTTTCTTAGCAGCTTCAACAAATATTTTTAAATTCTCAATAATTTTAAATTGTCCCGTAAAATCATCGAAAGCAGAGGGGCGAAGCACACGTTCAATTTCGCGGTCTTCGTTACCTAAATTTTCTAATGACGGGTCTAAATTGCTATTCATTGAGTTATGATTTTTGAAAATAGGAACGAAGCTTCATTTGTATTACGCCTAAAATTGCTTCTTTAACAATCCCCTTAGACATTTTACTGGTGCCTTCGCTACGGTCGGTAAAAATGATGGGCACTTCAATAATTTGGAAACCTTTTTTCCAAGTAGTAAATTTCATTTCAATTTGAAAAGCATAGCCCACAAATTTTATTTTATTAAAATCGATGGATTGTAAAACGGCTCTTCTATAACATTTAAAACCAGCAGTTGCATCGTTGATAGGCATTCCAGTAATAAATTGTACATATTTTGAAGCATAAAAGGAGAGTAAAACCCTACTCATTGGCCAATTCACCACATTGATTCCAGATTTATACCTAGATCCAATTGCTAAATCAGCGCCATCAGCACAACTATTTCTAAGTTTAATTAAATCGTCTGGGTTATGAGAAAAATCAGCATCCATTTCAAAAATGAAATGATAATGATGTGCTAATGCCCATTTAAAACCTGTTATATATGCTGTTCCTAAGCCTAGTTTGCCACTTCTCTCAATTAAAAACAGCTGATTAGGAAATTCTTTTTGAAGTTCTTTAATAATAGTTCCTGTTCCATCTGGAGACCCATCGTCAACCAATAACAAGTGAAATTCAGGTTCCAAAGAAAGTACCTTTCGAATCATTTTTTCAATGTTCTCTTTCTCGTTATAGGTTGGAATGATGACTAAACTATCTGACATTATTTTTTTTCTCCCACGAAGATAATTAATATTTTGAAATCCGTAATTTTAGCACATGAACAAAGCCATATTTTTAGACAGGGACGGTATCATTAACGAAGAAATTGGTGATTATGTGATGCGTTTTGAAGATTTTAAATTATTGCCTCATTTGGCCGAAACCCTCAAATCATATCAATCTCAAGGTTTTTTAATCATTATCATTACCAATCAAGGCGGTTTGGCTAAAGGTTTATATACAGTTGATGAATTAAATAAAATGCATCAATATTTCTTAGCAGAAATGGCCAAAGAAGGGGTAATCATTACATCTATCTATTATTGTCCACATCATCCCGATTTTAATGGCAATTGTTTATGCAGAAAACCTGGTAGTTTGCTGGTTGAAAAAGCGCTTGCCAGATTCGATATTGACCCAGCTCAATCATATTTCATTGGCGATAGACCAAGAGATGCTGCTGCAGGAGAAAAAGTGGGTGTAAAAGGCATACTTGTTCCTAGCAATACATTGCTAAAGGATATTCCATTAAATTAAATAAGTAGCTTATTTAGAATTTGCTTTCGCGTGATCAGCTAAAAATTGAGCTAATCCATTATCTGTTAATGGATGTTTCAATAATTGTAAAATTGCTGATAAAGGTCCAGTCATTACATCGGCACCAATTTTAGCACATTGAATAATGTGTAAAGGATGGCGAACAGATGCAGCTAAAATTTGCGTTTCGAATTGGTAGTTATCGTAAATTTGACGGATGTCTTCGATTAAAATCATACCATCAGAAGAAATATCATCTAAACGACCAACGAACGGTGAAACATAAGTAGCGCCTGCTTTTGCAGCCAATAATGCTTGACCAGCAGAGAATATTAAAGTGCAGTTTGTTCTGATTCCTTTTTTAGAAAAATATTTTAATGCTTTGATACCATCTTTAATCATTGGGATTTTAACTACAATTTTAGGATCAATAGCAGCTAATTTATCACCTTCTTTAATCATGCCTTCGTAATCTGTTGAAATTACTTCTGCACTAACTTTATCTTCTACAATATCGCAAATTGCTTTGTAGTGTTTCATTACATTTTCTTCACCGGCAATGCCTTCTTTAGCCATCAAAGAAGGGTTAGTGGTAACACCATCTAAAATTCCTAAAGCTTGTGCTTCTCTAATTTGATCTAAGTTTGCTGTGTCGATGAAAAATTGCATAAAAAATATATAAGGGTGAAAATTGATTCAAAAAAATGGGTAAGCAACTTATATCGCACCGCTACAACCTTTTACCCTTGCTTTCTTCCGAACCTGGGGGAGTTCAAAGGGAGCTGGTCGTATAAGACTTACCCGGGGCAAATATAAAAAAATTAATTTCTAATTGCGGTTTAAGTAAATCAAAATATCTTTGAAAGATGAAAAAACTAAAGTTGGAGGAGTTGGGCAGGGTAGATGTGGCTACTTTTAAGTCAACTACCAAAACCCCAATCGTGATTGTGTTAGATAATATCAGGTCAATGAATAACATTGGTTCGGTGTTCAGGTCAGCAGATGCTTTTGCTGTTGAAGCCGTTTATTTATGTGGCATAACAGCCCAACCTCCACATAGAGAAATTGAAAAAACTGCATTAGGAGCAACGGAATCTGTTCAATGGAAATACTTTGAAAGCACCCATTTGGCAATTCAAGATTTGAAGCAAAACAGTTATCAAATTGCATGTATAGAACAGGTTCAAAATAGTGTCTCTTTAGCTAAGCTAGCAGTAGACACAAATGAAAAATACGCATTGGTTTTTGGTAATGAAGTGATGGGTGTTGACCAGGAGGTGATTAACCAATCTGATATGTGTATTGAAATCCCACAATTTGGTACCAAGCATTCATTTAATATTTCGGTAACAGCGGGTATTGTTTTATGGGAGTTCTATAGACAACTCCATAAATAACGCATTTTTTGTTTATTTTTAAGGATTAAAACAGCAAGCATTGGCAAAGACGACAGAAGTTAAGGAAACTCCTTTAATGAAGCAATACAACGAAATTAAAGCAAAGCACCCAGGTGCTTTATTATTATTTCGTGTGGGTGATTTTTACGAAACTTTTGGAGAAGATGCCATTAAAACAGCAGAAGTATTAGGCATCGTTTTAACAAAGAGAGCCAATGGATCCGCTTCTTTTATAGAATTGGCTGGCTTTCCGCATCATTCTTTAGATTCTTATTTGCCTAAATTAGTTCGAGCAGGGTTTAGGGTTGCCATATGTGATCAATTGGAAGATCCTAAAACCACTAAAACCATTGTAAAAAGAGGGGTAACAGAAATGGTAACTCCTGGTGTTTCCTATAGCGACAATATTCTTCAACATAAATCAAATAATTATTTAGCAGCTGTTCATTTTTATGCTGAACAATTAATTGGAATTGCATTTTTAGACATTTCAACTGGCGAGTTTTTAGTTGCTCAAGGTAACGCAGATTACATCGACAAACTGATTCAAAGTTTTAAGCCAACAGAAATTTTATGTGTTAGAAATCAACAGAAAAAATTATTGCAATTGTTTGGTGACTCTTTTTATTTCTTCGGTTTAGAAGAATGGATATTTGCCAAAGATTATGCATTAGAGACTTTAACCAAACACTTTCAAACCAATGGTTTGAAGGGTTTTGGAATAGAACAATTAGATGCAGCAATTATAGCTGCGGGTGCTGCTTTACATTATATTTACGACACCCAACACCATCATTTACAACATATTTCTACCATCAGTAGAATTATGGAAGAGCAATATGTTTGGCTTGACCGATTCACAATTCGAAACTTAGAATTAGTGCAAGCCAATAACGAAAACGCAAAGTCTTTGTTAAGCGTTTTAGATTATACCAATTGTTCGATGGGGGCAAGGTTATTGCGTAAATGGATTTTATTGCCGCTCAAAGACAAGCAGGCTATAGAAAAAAGGCATGCTTTAGTTGAATTGTTGCAAAACCAAACCGAATTTCATCAACAATTAGAAGAACAAATAAAAAACATTGGTGACTTAGAAAGGTTAATTGCAAAAGTGGCTTTACAAAAAGTTAACCCACGAGAACTAATTCAGCTTTCAAGATCATTGCAAGCCATTGCTGAAATTAAAACTTTAGCAACTGCTATATCAGAAGATAGTATACAAATGCTAGCTGAACAATTAGATCCATGTTTAGCGTTAGTAGAAAAAATCAATCAAACGATACAGCCCGAACCACCAGCATTATTAATTAAAGGAAATGTAATCGCTTCTGGTATTTCAGAGGAGTTAGATGAATTAAGAAAGATTGCTTTTAGTGGTAAAGATTACCTATTGGCAATTCAAAAAAGAGAATCAGAAAAAACAGGTATCTCTTCTTTGAAAGTTGCATTCAATAGTGTGTTTGGATATTACTTAGAAGTAACACATGTTCATAAAGATAAAGTACCAACTGATTGGATTCGTAAACAAACATTAGTCAATGCGGAAAGGTATATCACCCCTGAATTAAAAGAATACGAAGAAAAAATTATTGGCGCAGAAGAAAAAATTTCAGCCATTGAATTTCAATTATATCAAGAATTATTATCGTCTATGTTGCAATACATACAAGCAATACAGACCGATGCACAATTAATAGCGTTCTTAGATGTAATTTGTTCATTTGCTTTTACTGCTGCTAAAAACGATTATGTTAAACCTGTTTTAACAGATGATACGTCTTTGTTAATTACAGAAGGCAGACATCCGGTTATTGAACATACTTTAGCAATTGGTGAAAGTTATATTCCAAATGATATTAATTTGAATCCTTTGGAACAACAAATGATCATGATTACTGGACCAAATATGTCTGGTAAATCGGCCATATTAAGACAAACAGGCTTAATTGTACTGATGGCTCAGATCGGTTCGTTTGTGCCCGCAAAAGCCTTAAAAATGGGCGTGGTAGATAAAATATTTACAAGGGTAGGAGCTTCAGATAATATATCAACAGGAGAGTCAACATTCATGGTTGAAATGAATGAAACGGCTAGTATCTTAAATAATTTATCAAATAGAAGTTTAGTATTATTAGATGAAATTGGTCGTGGCACCAGTACCTATGATGGCATCTCTATCGCCTGGGCCATCGCAGAGTTTATTCATAACCACCCAACTGTTTTGGCCAAAACTTTATTCGCCACTCATTACCATGAGTTGAATGAAATGGCACAAACTTTTACAAGAATTAAAAACTACCATGTGTCTATTAAAGAAATGGACCATAAAATTATTTTCTTGCGTAAATTATTACCTGGTGGTAGCGAACATAGCTTTGGAATTCATGTAGCTAAAATGGCCGGAATGCCTACTAGTGTGCTTAAATCAGCTAATGTTATGTTGAAAAAATTAGAAGAACAAAGAGGGACTTCAGCTGATATTAAATCAGTGTTAAAGAAAGCAAAAACAAATACTTCGTCCGAATTTCAACTCAATATGTTTTCAATAGACGACCCTGTTTTAAAAGAAATCAGAGATAATTTAAATGGTTTAGATGTGAATGCACTTACACCAGTTGAGGCCTTATTGAAATTAGATGCTATTCAGAAATTATTGAAAAGCTAATGAATTCTTTTGAGCGCAGTTTCGAAGCTTTTTTAAAGCTGCAGCAATACGACTTTGAAGTTTTACAATCAGCTTCTGATTGCACTAAAATATTTCAGATAAACAGTATTCCATTACAAATTGAACTCGTCACAAACGATCAAATAGCTACCGAAGTGCAAGCTGTTGATATGCAAAAAATGTTGCTCAGTAGTATTCAAAGTAAAACAAAGCGAATCCAGCTGTTTCAATACCAATGGGAGTTTAAGCGCTCCATTATTGAAAGCAGGTTACTTTCTTTGATGGGATTAAATCAGAAAATTCATGGACGTAAATGTAAAATTGCAAGAGTCGACAAAACGACAGCAAGTATTTTTTTAAATGAAAATCATTTACAAGGATATTGCACTGCACGTTATCATTTCGCATTGTTACTAGCTGATGAAATTGTTGCCATGGCTACATTTTCTGCAGCCAGGTTACTAAATAAAAGGGAAGTGCCGGTTCGCTCTTTCGAATTGTTGAGGTTTGCAAGTAAAAAAGAATTTACGGTAGTTGGTGGTTTAACTAAATTGCTACATCATTTTCAGGAATTGCAAAAAATGGATGAGCTCATGACTTATACAGATATAGCATTTGCGGGCAATAACTATTTTAAAGAATTGGGTTTTGAATTACACAGTATTAAAAATCCAATGCCACTTTTTTTAAACGAAAAAGGGGAGATACTGCAGGCAAAAAAAAACCTGGACTTACCAAAAGGCATCCAGGTTTTTCATTTAGGAAGCATCAAATCAATTAAAAAATTTCTTTAATTACTTCAATAGTTTTTTCAATTCGTTGTCTAAGTCTTCGCCTCTTAAATTTTTAGCAACAATAATTCCATTGCCATCAATTAAAAAATTTTGTGGAATAAAAGAAACGCCATAAGTAGCTGCTGCGCTAGAATACCAGCCTTTTAAATCAGAAACATGGTTTTCCCAAACTAATTTATCTTTAGTTATAGCGGCCATCCAAGGTTCTTTGTTTTTGTCTAACGAAACACTATATATATCAAATCCTTTCGCATTTTTAAATTTTGAATTTTTAAAAGTTGCATAGGTTTTAATCAAATTTGGGTTTTCCATGCGACAAGGTCCACACCACGATGCCCAAAAATCTAGTAATACAACTTTTCCTTTAATAGAAGAAAGCGCAATTTCTTTTCCTTCTGGATTTGCATATTTCAGGTCAACAAATTTATTTCCAATATCTGTTCCTTCGCTTTGCGCAAATGAAATGCTATTCAATCCTAATAAAACCAATAGCGTAAAAAATATTTTTTTCATAAGTTTAATTTATACAGTTTGATAATGGTCTTCAATAATTTTACCTCTTTCACATTTGATAATCCTTGATGGGAAC
>JBDKFN010000019.1:0-26463 GCA_039798705.1 Bacteroidota bacterium | reverse complement strand
TCAACAACATCAGTTATATATATAAAATCTCTTTTTTGAATTCCTGATGTTAAATTTATTTCTTCATTATCGTAAATCATTTTATTAATTAACCAAGGTATAAATTTTTTATCGTCATCTTTAATGCCATACATGTGCTCAATTTTGAAATTAACAACTTGAATTTGATTAGATTTCTTATTTAACCAGTCTGTAAATTGAGCTTTTGACAAACTATAATTGTTAATATTTCTTGGCAAAAGGGAGTCTGTATTTATAAACGTTTTTGCATTAATTTTAATTGACTCTTCTAATAATTGAAGTCCAAAAATCAAATTTGCATTTACAACATCAATAATTGTTTCATTTTTTCTGCCATAACTACAAGCTGTGTGAACAATAATTTCAGGTTTAAATTCTTCAAATATTACTTTTAATTTAATTTTATCTATATTATAAGCTTTAACCTTTTGCAATAAGTGAGAAATTCTCCATACATCAGATGTTGATCTTATTAAGATCGCAACTTCTATTCCATTAGAAATAAAACTCTCTAATAAATGACTTCCTAAAAAACCAGTAGCCCCAGTAAGTAAAATTTTTTTTTGCATTAATTTAAAAATTTAATCCAAAAAACTCTTCCAATTTATCGGCTACATAATCTAAGTGCTCATTGGTAAGCGCTGGCTGCACACCTAACCAAAAGGTATAATTCATTGTAATATCGGTATTGGTTAAGTCACCTACCACACGGTATTCTAAATTCTTAAAATAAGGCTGCTTCAATAAATTACCTGCAAACAATAATCGGGTACCTATTTTGTTATCATCCAAAAAACGGGTTAATTCTACTCTAGTTACACCCGCTTCAGGTTTTAGCGTTAAAGGAAAACCAAACCATGAAGGATTACTATTGGGTGTAGGTACGGGTAACTCTAAGAAATTGGTTAGCGTTTCTAAACGGCTTCTCAAATAAGTATAGTTTTCCCTTCTACGCTGAATAAAAAAATCTAGCTTGTTTAATTGTGCTAATCCACAAGCTGCTTGCATGTCGGTAATTTTTAAATTATATCCAGAATGTGAATACACATATTTATGATCGTAACCAAATGGTAAATCGCCATGTTTTTGTTCAAAACGGCAACCACAAGTATTGTCACAACCTGGTGCACAATAACAATCTCTTCCCCAATCCCTAAACGATTCTGCAATTACTTTTAGTTCTGGATTATTCATAAAAACGGCTCCGCCTTCTCCCATAGTCATATGATGAGCTGGATAAAAACTCAATGTGCCAATGTCTCCAAATGTTCCACACTTCTGTCCGTTGTATTCTGCACCAAGAGCATCACAAGTATCCTCAATTAACCATAAGTTATATTTTTTACACAGCTCAACCACTTTAGCTAAGTTAAATGGATTACCTAAGGCGTGAGCCAGCATTATAGCTTTTGTTTTAGGTGTAATGGCTGCTTCAATCAAATCTGCATTTACATTATGTGTTTTAATATCGACATCTACAAATACAGGAATAGCCCCAAATTGAATTACTGGATTTACTGTAGTAGGAAAACCTGCTGCAACTCCAATTACTTCATCTCCTTTTTTGATAGCTCTATCCCCAAGTTTTGGAGATGTTAAGGTACTAAAAGCAACTAGATTTGCTGAAGAACCTGAATTTACAGATAAGCAATATTTAACTCCTAAAAAAAGAGCTAATTTTTTTTCAAATTCAGCATTAAATCTTCCTGTAGTAAGCCATCCATCTAAAGATGCTGCTACCATATTTTGCAATTCTTCTTCACCTAATAATTTTCCAGAAGGTGGAATTATAGTCTCCCCTGGAACAAATAATTTTTCTTTGTATTGTTCTTTTGCAAAAGCACTAACCAAGGTTGCAATTTCTGATCTTAAATTTTCTAATGTATTACTCATATTACTTTTTTTGATATTTTGCTATCTCTAGCAAACATTGTTCTTGAATATTTATTTGTGCAATGTAATTTTGATGCCAATTAATAATACTTTCTAGTGTATCTTCTAAATTCCATTTTGGGTGCCAATTTAGTTGGGTGGCTGCTTTTGAACAATCTAATTTTAAATAGCCTGCTTCATGTGGATTATTATTTTTATCTAATTCCCAAGAAGCACCTTTACCCCATTTAGCCACCATGTTGTCTAATATCCAACTTACAGGCTTACAATCTTCATCTTTTGGGCCAAAATTCCACCCCTCTGCAAAATCACTTCCATCCTCATATAAATGTTGTGCCAATAACAGGTACCCCGAAAGTGGTTCTAAAACATGCTGCCAAGGCCTTGTTGCCATTGGATTTCTCACAATTACAGGCTCATTTTTTTCGAAGGCTTTTATTATATCAGGAATTAATCGATCATCCGCCCAATCACCGCCCCCAATAACATTTCCTGCTCTAGCTGATGCCAAATAGGCAGAATTTTTACCATTAAAAAATGATTTTCTATAAGCTGCTGTTACTAATTCTGCACACCCTTTACTACTACTATATGGATCATGTCCGCCCATTGCTTCGTTTTCTCGATATCCCCAAGCCCACTCTTTATTTTCGTAACATTTGTCCGTTGTCACAGAAACTATAGCTTTTAGATTACTACATTGCCTAGCAGCTTCTAAAACATTCACTGTCCCCATTACATTTGTTGCATAAGTTAGAACAGGTTCTTGATAAGATAATCTCACCAAAGGTTGCGCCGCCATATGAATTAATACCTCTGGGTTGAATGCAATCATTGATTCAGTAATATGTTTTAAATCTGTAATGTCTCCAATTTCAGATTCCATATTTTGAGCCACTTCAGCTTGTGTAAAAAGATTCGGATTTGTATTGGGTTCTAAAGCGTAACCCTTTACAATTGCTCCCATGTCTTGCAACCATAGCGAAAGCCAACTTCCTTTAAACCCTGTATGCCCTGTAACAAAAACTCTTTTACCTTTCCAAAATGACGGGCTTACATTCCCTTTTAGTCTTCCCATATTTTCCATGGTGCCTTATTTGTTTCCAACAATTCTTCTAAGTAATATTTATCTCTTAATGTATCCATAGGTTGCCAAAAGCCTTCATGTTTAAATGCCATTAATTGATTTTCTTTAGCAAGTCCCTTTAATGGTTCCTGTTCCCAAACAGAAGTATCTCCTTCTATTCTGTCAAAAACTTTTGGAGAAAGCACAAAAAATCCGCCATTTATTAATGCGCCGTCCCCTCTTGGTTTTTCTTGAAATTGTCTTACTTGATTATCTACAATTTCTAGAGCGCCAAATCTACCTGGAGGATAAGTAGCTGTTAATGTAGCTTCTTTCCCATGTGCTTTGTGAAAATTAATTAAATCAATTATATTAACATCCGCTACTCCATCTCCATAAGTAAAACAAAAAGATTCTTCGTTTTGTAGATATTGCTCTACCCTTTTAAGTCTTCCGCCAGTCATAGAATCATCTCCAGTATCTACTAAAGTTATTGTCCAGGGCTCAGCTCTTTCTTTGTGAACAACCATTTTATTATCCTTCATATTAAAAGTAACATCTGACTGGTGTAAAAAATAATTCTGAAAGTATTCCTTTATGACATAACCCTTATAACCACAACAAATAATAAAATCATTGATTCCATAATAAGAATAGGTCTTCATTATATGCCACAAAATAGGTTTTCCTCCTATTTCAACCATTGGTTTCGGTTTAGAAACGGTTTCTTCGCTTAAACGAGTCCCTAAACCTCCAGCTAATATTACTGCCTTCATTTTTTATGTTTTAATTTGATGCTAAAAATGCGTCTGAAAAAAACTGCTTTATATTTAGTCCGTTTTGAACTAATGTTTTTTTAGCAGATTCAATCATATTGTTTGAACCACAAGCATAAACTTGTGCATTCTTTAAATCAATTCCTGAATTAATAACTATTTCTTGCACATAACCTCTTTCTCCATTCCAACCCTCTTCAGCTCTTGATAAAACAGGTATATATTTTAAACCTAGAATTGCATTTATTTCACTAGTACTCCAAAATAAATCACTTTCAAACCTTGCACCATTAAATAACCAATACTTTTTATTTTGAAACATTTTATCATGAAATTTCAGACTCTCTAGAATAGCTTTAATTGGTGCAACTCCAGTTCCAGTGGCTAAGAAAATTATATTCTCTTCTTCAGATTCTCTCAAAAAAAACGAACCAACGGGCCCTTCTATACGGAGTAAATCACCCTCTTTAGCTTCATTAAAAAAATAGTTACTCATCAAACCATTTTCATATTTCTTTATAAGAAATTTTAATGTGCCATTTTCTTGAAATGCATTGGCTATTGAGTAACTTCTTTTGATTTGCCCTTTGGTGATATTTACATACTGCCCAGAAATGTATCCAAAATTTGAATTTGGAGGCAATCGCAAACTAACCTCAATTACAGTATCATTTAGTTTGTTAATAGTTTGTATTTTTGCAGGAATGATTTTTTTTTCAAAAATTAAGATTTCGCCTAAATCTTCAATATCTAAATTTAAATCGGAGGTTGGGATTGCGTTACAAGATAACACCCAGTTATTTGATTTTTCTTCAGATGACAATACTAAATCGTCAAGCCTATCAGTTGTAGTTCCAGACTCAACTTGTACTATACAACTTCTACACCTAGCTGATAAGCAGGAGTGCTCTAAAATAATCCCATTAGTTTTTGCTGCATCAAAAATTGTTGAATTAGCATCACATCTAAACGATTTCCCGTTCTTTAAAGTTATATTATACATTTACAGCATGTTTTTTGTGATTTAACCCTTATAAACTCGGATTATTAACGTGCATAATCATCTTGAACTCTCACAATATCTTCCTCATTTGAAGGATGTGTTGCATCTGTATGTTGCCAAAATTCAGCTACTACTCCCCAATTATCTAAACCAATCAATCGGTGTCGCTCTCCTTTTTGTAAAATAATAATTTCACCTTTTTGAAATTTATTCATATCCAATTCAGCATTATCAAAACTCTTAACAATACCAACTGGACCTTCAAGCACTTTCCAAGTTTCAGCCCTGCGATGATGGTATTGCCAAGATAAGCGAGCGCTTGGTTTTACAAGAAGAATCTTAGGACTTAACTTTCCGGATAATTTTAAATTATCGACGTTTAAACCTTCAAAATAAACATTTGCGAATTCCTGTGATTGTTCCTCTTTAATCACAAAAAAACCACCCCATGGTCGCTCAAAATCAAATGAGTCTATAGATAAACCATGGCTTTTAATTTCTTCCTTTATTTTTTGAAATATTGTAATTTCCATTACTTTGCTAACAACCAACTTGATGATTGTATTTTATCTCCTAAGCCCTCTATCAACTCAATTCCTAATTCGTTGCAAACTGGAGCCTCTGGAATAGAATTATTATTTTGATCGCCACCGTTTGCAAAAGCAAGCTGATAAGTGTCGCTTAATTTTTGTTGCAAGCTTCTTAGAGTCTTACATTGTGTTTTATCTTGATCTATGGACAAAACAACCTCATCTACACTTTTGATATTCGAAACAATAAAAACGCGCTCGTCTTCTTTTTGAAATTCCTTTGAACCTTTAAGTGCTCTTTGATGATCGCTATTGACAATGACAATGAGTTTGTCGCCACTGGCTTTAGCTTTATTAAAATATTCAATGTGGCCTTTATGTATTGGATTGAAATAGCCACTAACAATAATTGCTTTTTGTTTCATAAAATTTAATTTAATTACTTCATCATCCCCTTCCAAACTTTCTTCCCACCCATACCTAACAAACACAAAAACCCAAACAGTAAACCACCCAACACCATAGCTTTTAATTTCCCAAGGCGCGCTTTGGGTAAAGGTAATATAGGTTGATCAATAATTTGCACCAAAGGCTCTTCGCGCATCAAAGTCAGTTTTGCAAATTCTAAATTCTTTACTAATTCGCCATACAAGGTGCCGAGCATTTGCACGCGCATTTCTTGTTTTAGTTTAGGTACAGCTGCTTGTTGGCGAATGAGTCCCATGTTTTGGTCGCCAAATTGCGCACGGCCATACATGGCTGCATTTAATTCGCGCTGCACCGAATCGGCTCTGTTTTGCAAGAGCATTACATTGCTTCTGGATTTTTTGGTTTTGGTTTCGATATAAAAATCGCTAACGGTTTCAATGAGTTTTTCTGAAAATACTTTTGCGAATATTTCGTCTGTCGACTTTACTGATATATTAATAATACTCAATTTTTTATCTTGTTGTGCTATGGTTACATTGCTTGATATCAGTCCAGCAGAAATTAAACCCAATACAGAATCTTGTTGCAAAGTAAAGTTGGCTCTATCTGCGCTATTAAATTTTAAATTAGCTAATTTAATTTGCTTTGCCCAGGCTTGATCTAATTTATTGAACTTTATATAACGGTTGATGAGTAAATCGGATTTGCCATTAATGCTAACAGTACTCAATAAAGTTTTTTCGATTAAAAAGCGTGACTTCAAAAATTCAATCATATTACCGCCAGAAAAAACACCGCCGCCACTTGCACCAATCCCTCCTAAGCCAAATTGCGCAGCAACAGAAGCTAATCCATTTGCGCTAGATCCTTTTTCTTCTAAAGCAAAACTGAGTTTTGCAGTATAAATAGTTTTTTTTGTATAACTATAGCCTAACCCTAATAAACCTCCAAGTATGCCCGCTAAAAAAATGATTTTCCATTGGCTTTTAAAATAAGCAAACCATTCCGCTACTTTTTGAATTAGTTCCTTTAAAGAAATTTCGTCGTTTTGTAATTCTGGAGTTTGCATACTTATTTAATTTGTTTTATTAAGATGTACATGGTAGCAATACCCATTACTTTGGTGGTAAAGTTCTCGACAAATTTATTGACATTAAATGGCTCTTCTGCTTTTTTCTTATCAGCTTTTATCTTTTGCGGTTTAGTAACTACATATATTACCGAACCTTTGCTAATTCGAGGGTAAATAGGATAAAAGAAGACACGCTTAGTTCTGTTAATTTTTGCATTCGGTTGAATGACATAAGTTTTGCGGCGCCATGCATTATCTGAAAAACCAGAACCATAATTGCGAATATAATAACCTGCCCTACGGCCAGTTAAATAGGGTGCATTCACTTGCGCTACTTTATTTACTTCGGTATAGTTCAAGGCATCGCCTTTAATACTTACTAAATCTGGCGTTAAAGGCACGTTTAACACATCGCCATCTTTTAATAAATAATTATTGCGGTTCCAACTAAATTTTATGGCTTTCTTTAATTTAATGACAATGTAATTACCCGGTAAATTAGGACGGTAAAAAGTAGCCGCTTCTGGAAAGGCATAATGCGTTAAGCCTCCTGCACGTTTAACCACACTTGAAATTTTTTCATCTTTTTGCAAGAGCGGATATTTACCTGGGTACTTTACTTCACCAGTTATTTCTATCACGCCATAATTACTAAACTCTGGAATGTTGCGAATAAAAATTTGATCGAAGGGTTGCAATTTAATTTTGGCATTGGTTTCGGTCAAATAATTTTCTTTACTATCTAAACGAATGGTGTCAACTAAAACTTTTATTTCTTCGCCCATTTTATAGTTTGGAGAAAAATACGATAAGCGAGACAATTCGATGCGGCTATTGCTTGCACTTAAACTCAAGCCGCCTGCATTTTGTAAGGCATCGCCTAAGGTTAAACCTGCAGTAAATGCTTGCGGGCCTGCTTTACGTACCGCACCAAATACCTCAATATTGGTATTGTCTAAATAATCGGCTTTATTATAAATTACCAAAACATCTAGCGGTTGCAAAGCCATATTAGCATTCGCATTACCTGTAATGGCATCTTTTAAATTTACTTTTAAATAAGCCTTGCTTAAATCGGCTTGCGTACGTATAACATAAGCCCAATCGCTTTGGCTATTGTTTTTTAAACCGCCAGCAATTTGCACCAAAGATTGTATGGTACTTGCTTTGGCAAAATGATATTCACCCGGAAAATTAATTGCACCTTGAATCGCAACTTTATTCAACACTTCGTTTACGCTGCTGCGCACCAAAATTTCATCACCATTTTTTAGATTGAAATCTAAATTCTTTTTTTGCAGCGAATCAAAATTAACATCCATTAATTTGATTTCTTTATTTTCGATGCGACGCACTTGTAAAGCTGCTCCATAAGCATTGGCTTGTAAGCCGCCTGCATAAGCAATTACATCGGCTAGGTTTTCGTTTGGCAATAATTCAAAGCTTGCATTGCGTTTAACTGCACCACTCAGCTTTACTATTTTTTGAGAACTACCTACAATGATGTAATCGTTTTCTTCTAAGAAAAAATCTTGGCCAGCATTGGCATCATTTAAGAATGCATAAACGTCTAAGGTTTTTAATAATTTACCATTGCGTTTGACCTGTATGTTACGCAAAGTTCCAATATCGGTAGGGCCACCAGCTAAAATTAAAGCATTGAATGCAGAGTTAATAGCAGGGAAATTATATGAGCCTGGCTTCATTACTTCGCCAACAATGTTTACCGTAATGTTACGTGCATAGACCAAAGCAATTTCTACTTTGTTATTACCTAAGTCGAAGAACTGACCCATTTTTGAACGGATCAAAGATTTAGCTTTATCGAAAGCCAAACCTTTTACAAATATAGGCCCCATGTTATTAGGGTTAATGGCACCACGCGCATCTACTTTTAATACTTCGTTATAATAAGAATAACCAAAAACAGAAACACCAAATTCATCCCCAATGCCAATGATATAATTTGCTGGCGCTTTGGCATCGGTAGAACGGTTAAATATTTTAATATCGCCTTCGCGGAAATAGTTTTGTCCGTAAACAACAGCTGCAGGCAATGCTTCTGTTGCTTTTATTTCGTTCAAAGCTTTCCCAGTTAAGGCTGTTTCTTTATCTCCTTTTGCTTCGTTGGCTTGAATAATATTGTCTTGTGCATTGTCTGCTGTTGCTGCTGTAGGCACTGCATTTTGCAACTTTGCAACCCTGGCATTAAATTTATCAACTTCGTTAGGGTTCAGACCTTTTTTAACCGCTAACTGTGCAGCTTGCGTAACCGATAAACCAGCCGCTTGACCTTGCTTTAAAATATCTAAAATTTGGGCATCGGTTAATTCATCTACTTTAACAGTACCCAAATTATTAACGTCGACACCTGCAGGTACTTGTGCATAGCCATTTTGCATAGCAAAAAAGCAAACAATTACGCTTGCAATAAAAAATTTGAAAAAGTTGATTTTTGTATTCATTTTAATTTTGATTGGATGCCCGCAAATTTAAGTAAATAAAGGCGGAGCAGGAAATTTGGACCTTATTTTTAAGCTTCGCCAAACAAATGCAAATGCGCTTGATTTAGCAAAGTGGTTTTTTGTATTTGAAACTCGTAACTACTGTATAATTGATAGCTAATTTTCTTTTGAATAAGGCTTTCTACTTTTGCAATCAATTGTTGTAAATAGCCCTGGTTTAATTCGCCCACAAGCATCACTTCTATGTTTTTAGAATCTAAACCGCGGGCCAAAGTACCTGTTAAATAAGCCGATTCCAGCTCGCCCAATTGGTTCAAAATTTGGTCTATCACCTGGTCTACACCGGTATATTTGAGCAATAAACTGTGTAATTCTTGATAGATAGGATTAGCCGAATTGGCCTGGTACAGCTTTTTATTGCTCACTAGTTGAGAAACCAATAAACCAGCTTCTTCCAATTTATTCAATTCGACTCGAATGCCATTGCTACTATCGGCAAATTCGGACTCTAATTTTTTCAAATAACTGCTGTTTTGAATGTTCAAAAAGAACTTCAACAATAGTTTGATGCGGGTTTTAGAAGTAATAAGGGTTTCGAGCATTTGCACGGCTTCGCCTCCTCAGTCACATGGAAAGAGTATGCTTTTAGAAATATCGGGTAAAAATACTACTCTTTTTTAGGAAAACCTATACCAAATAAGCTAAAAACGCTTATTTTTCTATTCAATTATATCTTTTACCTTTATAGCTGCGTTAATTCCGCAAATATTTTTGCAATTGCATGGAGACAGCTGAAATTGGTTTTGTAATTATAGGCCTTGGGCACATTGGTAAGCGCCATGCCGAAATGGTTTTGCGCCAAAAAGGTGCTCATTTGGTGGCTTATATAGACTGCTTAAGCCCCGAATCGTTGGATTTAGGCAATTTAGCTACAGGCATTCCTCATTTTTACAATTTTGAAGAGTTTTTAGCTTCGGGTTTGCAAGCCCAAGTATTAAATGTTTGTACGCCCAACGGCTTACATGCCAAACATGCTTTGGCTGCCTTAAATGCGGACATGCATGTGGTCATTGAAAAACCCATGGCTTTACAAGAAGCAGATTGCGATGCATTAATGGCTAAAGCAGCAGCAAAGAATTTACAAATTTTTACCGTAATGCAAAATAGGTATTCGCCACCTGCGGTTTGGATTAAAGAAGTAATTGATTCGAAAATAATGGGCGAATTATTTTTAATGCAACTCGATTGTTATTGGAACCGCGACGAAAGATATTATACACCCAACGCTTGGCATGGAAAAAAAGATTTAGATGGCGGCACCTTGTTTACACAATTTTCACATTTCATCGACATGATGATTTGGTTGTTTGGTGACATCAAAAATATTGACGCCGTTTTTAAAAATTTTAACCACACCGGCTTAACCGAATTTGACGATTCGGGTTTTATTCGTTTTGAATTTGAAAATGGCGGCATGGGTTTATTGAATTTTTCGACTGCAGTTGCACAAGAAAATTTATGCAGCAGCATGACCATATTGGCCGAACATGGTTCGGTAAAAATTGGCGGACAATACATGAATAAAGTAGAACATTGCAGCATAAAAAACTATACCATGCCAAATTTGGCCGAAACCGCAGCAGGTAATAATTACGGGGCTTACAGCGGATCGGCACAAAACCATAATTTAGTAATTGAAAATGTAGTACGCGTTTTAAACGGTGGCGAAAATTTAGGCAGCACCGCAGCAGAAGGAAGTAAAGTAGTTTCTACTATTAATAAAATGTACGATGCCGGAAAATAAAATAAATTTTATTGATTTAGCCGCGGTTTATAAGCTACACCAAACTGAATTTGATGCGGTTATAGCTGCTACTTTAAATAGTGCAGATTATATTAACGGAAAAGCGCTCGGCGAATTTAATTTGGCTTTAGCGGAATTTACTGGCGCTAAAAATATAATTACTTGCGGCAACGGAACCGATGCTTTACAAATAGCCATGATGGCTTTGAATTTACAAGCCGGTGATGAAATTATTTTACCTGCTTTTACTTATACTGCAACGGCAGAAGTAATTGCTTTATTAAAATTAACACCTGTTTTTGTGGATGTCTGCCCAGATACTTTTAATATTGATGTTGCAGCTGTGGAAGCAGCCATCGGCCCTAAAACAAAGGCTTTGCTACCTGTGCATTTATTTGGGCAATGCGCCAATATGGAAGCGATTATGGCTTTGGCTAATAAACATAACTTATTTATTATTGAAGATGCGGCCCAAGCCATTGGCTCGCAATATACTTTTTCCAATGGCAAAATGTTGCAAGCCGGTTGCATGGGTACCATCGGCTGTACTTCTTTTTTCCCAACTAAAAACTTAGGCGCATTTGGCGATGGTGGTGCAATTTTTTGTCAAGACGAAAAATTAGCAAGCGAATTAAAAATGATTGCCAACCACGGGCAAAAAGAAAAATACTTACACGAACGCATTGGTGTAAATTCGCGTTTAGATACTTTACAAGCAGCCATTTTAAATGTTCAATTAAAATATTTACCACAAAGCATTGCTCGTAAACAATCCATTGCTGCACGCTACGATGCAGGTTTAGCAAATATTACAGGGCTTTCGATTCCATTTAGAGATACAAAAAGCACACATGTATTTCATCAATATACTATACGCATTAGCAAGCACCGCAACGAATTGAAAAAATATTTAGCCGATGCAGGTATTGATAGCATGGTATATTACCCTACACCTATTCATTTGCAAATAGCATACCTGAGTTTGGAATTTCCGAAAGGAACATTCCCTGTAGCCGAACAATTATGCAAAGAAGTTTTATCGATTCCTATTCACGCAACTTTAACAGATGCAGAAGTGGATTTCGTGATTGAAAAAATTAAAGATTTTTTTGCGGGGATTACTGCTTAAGCAATTCTGCTTACGACATTATTTTGCAATTGATATTGCTGATTACTTTCTTGACAAATGGCTAAACCAGCCGCATCGAAATGTAAACGGTGTCCATATTCCGATACCCAACCGACTTGTTTAGCAGCATTGCCAACCACCAAAGCATAAGCAGGCACGGCTTTGGTCACCACAGCTGCTGCACCAATAAAAGCATAAGCACCAATTTCGTTGCCGCAAACTATAGTGGCATTGGCACCAATGCTCGCTCCTTTTCCAATGTGCGTAGGTAAATATTCGTTTTGGCGAACAATTGCTGCACGCGGATTAATGACATTCGTAAACACTACCGATGGACCAATGAAAACTTCATCGGCAATTTGTAAACCATCGTAAAGCGAAACATTGTTTTGCACTTTAACACCATTGCCCATTTGCACCGTAGCGGCAACAAAAACATTTTGCCCTAGGTTACAATTGTTGCCAATTTTTGCACCAGCCATTACATGCGAAAAATGCCAAATTTTTGTACCCTCGCCAATGTGCGCTGGTTCATCAATTATGGCAGATGCATGTACAAAATAATTCATGGATTTTATTTTTATAATCGGCCGTCTACTAAATTACGATCGATGAATGCTTTGGTGTCAAATAAGACACTGGTTTTTTGAAGTATATTTTGGTATGGAATATTTTTAAACTCTTGGTGTGAAACAGCCAGTATGACTGCATCGTAGCCTTGTTCTATTTTTTGAATTAAATCTATTTTATATTCTGCTTTTACAGCAGCAGCATCGGCATGTGGATCGTACACATCTACTTGCAAACCAAATTGATGTAACTCATGCACAATATCAATTACTTTTGAATTACGAATATCGGGGCAATTTTCTTTAAAGGTTACACCCAATACCAAAGCTTTAGCTCCTTTAATTGGAATGCCTTTGCCAATCATCAACTTCACCACTTTGTTAGCGACAAACATACCCATGGTATCGTTTACCCTGCGGCCAGACAAAATAACTTGCGGATGGTAACCCAAGCTTTCTGCTTTATGTGCTAAATAATAAGGGTCTACTCCAATACAATGTCCGCCTACTAAACCGGGTTGGTATTTTAAAAAATTCCATTTGGTTCCGGCAGCAGCCAATACATCATGTGTATCTATTCCAATTTTATCGAAAATTAAAGCCAATTCGTTAACAAAAGAAATGTTTACGTCGCGTTGCGCATTTTCAATGGCTTTGCTGGCTTCGGCTACTTTAATACTAGGCGCTAAATGTGTGCCTGCAGTGATGATACTTTGATACAACTCATCTACTTGCTTTGCAATGGCTGGCGTAGAACCAGATGTTACTTTTTTAATTTTAGTAAGCGTATTGATTTTATCACCTGGGTTGATGCGCTCTGGGGAATAACCACAGAAAAAATCTTGGTTGAAAATTAATCCACTGGTTTTTTCTAAAACAGGTACGCAATCTTCTTCGGTACAACCCGGGTAAACCGTTGATTCGTAAATAACGATATCTCCTTTTTTTAAAGCCTTGCCCAACATTTCACTTGCTTTTAACAAAGGTGTTAAGTCGGGTTTTTTAAAATGATCAATAGGCGTAGGTACAGTAACAATAAAAATGTTGCAAGCTTTTAAATCTTCGGTATTAGAAGAGAAGGCCAAACCACTGTTGGCATTACCTTTCATGGCAATTTGCATTCCTGCTAAATCTGCTTCGAGTGTGCGGTCTTCGCCTTTATTTAATTCGGCTACCCTAGTAGCATCGATATCGAAACCCAATACTGGATATTTTTTACCGAACTCAATAGCGAGTGGCAAACCCACATAACCTAAACCTATGATGGCTATTTTCATTGTAAATTATTCAAAATAATTATTGGTTTTAAAACCACCTGCTTTTAAGTATTGCTCTTTCTTCATTAAATTTAAATCGCTTACCACCATGTCTTTTACCAATGCAGGTAAATCGTATTTTGGTTTCCAATTTAATTTTGTGTTTGCTTTGGTAGGGTCGCCAATTAATAAATCCACTTCGGTTGGGCGGAAATATTTTTCGTCAACTAACACTACGGTTTGGCCAAACTTAATGTCGTCGGGGTTTAAACCCAAAGACAACATTTTATTTTTATCTACGTCAATCACCACGCCTCTTTCGGCTGTGTCTTTGCCAGAAAATTCTAATTCAATACCTAATTCTGCAAAACTCATTTTAACAAAGTCGCGCACGGTAGTTGTTATACCCGTTGCAATGACAAAGTCTTCGGGTTTTTCTTGTTGCAAAATTAAATACATGGCCTCTACATAATCTTTTGCATGACCCCAATCTCTGCGGGCATCGAGGTTACCTAAATAAATTTTATCTTGTAAACCCATGGCAATTTTTGCAGCTGCACGGGTAATTTTACGTGTAACAAAAGTTTCGCCACGCACAGGGCTTTCATGATTAAACAAAATTCCATTGCAAGCATACATGCCATAAGCCTCGCGGTAATTAACCGTAATCCAATAAGCATACATTTTAGCCACAGCATAAGGGGAGCGTGGATAAAAGGGAGTAGTCTCTGATTGAGGTACAGCTTGTACCAAACCATATAATTCGGAAGTAGAAGCTTGGTATAATTTTGTTTTTTTCGTTAAGCCTAAAATGCGCACCGCTTCTAATAATCGCAGTGTACCCACACCGTCGGCATTCGCAGTATATTCTGGCGTATCGAAACTTACTTTCACATGGCTCATGGCTGCTAAATTGTAAATTTCATCGGGCTGTGTTTCCTGCACAATGCGAATTAAATTGGTAGAGTCGGTCAAGTCGCCGTAATGTAATTTAAAATTTACATGCGACTCGTGTTGGTCTTGGTATAAATGGTCGATGCGGTCGGTATTGAACAAAGAACTTCTTCTTTTAACACCGTGAACCATGTATCCTTTTTTCAACAAAAACTCTGCTAAATAAGCGCCGTCTTGCCCTGTAACACCAGTAATTAAAGCTACTTTCATGCTTAATTATTTTATTTACTGCTTAAAAATTCTTTTAAATCGATGATGTTTTTAATTTGATTAGACACCGCCGAAATTTCATCTGCAATTTGAATAGACACCCAGTCTAATAAAAATACCATTTCAATTAAATGCGAAATGCTTCTGTTACCCAATGGCATTTCGAAAACTGGGCTATTGTATTTTTCTAATAATTCTTTAATAAACGAGAAACGGTAATTGATGCGTGGGTTGGCACCAGAGTTCAAGAAAATATAATTACTTGCCCACTGTTCGTAATAGGTTTCAATTACATTGTGGTTGGCTTCTGGTATCACTACTACAAAGGCTTCTAACTTTGCATTCTCTTGTACTTGTTGTGCAAAACGAATAGCCACTGCTTCCATATCTGGTGAAGCCACAATTACATATTTATTTTTGATGTTTGCTTTGAAAAAATTACGTACGGCTAAGGAAGTGCTTTTGAATTGCTCTACATTACCAACGTGCTCAATTACTTCTTTTAATTCAGACTGAATGTCTTGTGATAATAATTCAGCAAAAATTAAAAACAAATAAGTGACAGGGTAACCAAAAGCGACACGTGGTTGGTAACCACCTTCAGCACGGTAAGTAATTAAACCATCGGCTGCAGCCAAGTCGGCCATTTTACCACCAACCGAAACGGTTAGGCAATATGCACCTTTCGCTTTTGCATCGTGGTAAGCACTTAATGTTTCTTCGGTATTGCCCGAATAAGAACAAAGTATAACCAAAGTGTCGGCGTTTACAAATTTTGGTAATTGGTAATCGCTCACCGTTTCTACTGGAATGTCAATTTTATCTAAATAATAACTCTTGATAATTTTTCCAGTTATGCCCGAACCACCCAATCCAGAAATAACAATATTTTTAAACTGTCCTATTTTCTTTCCATGCGATTGGTAGTTAGCCATTGCATATTCCATCTGCTTGTTAAAAGTTGCTAATTGTTCTCCTAAATATTTCATCTATATTATTTTTTATTATTTTGTTACGTTGTTATTTGTATTGCGTTTTATTGTTGCAATTTTGGTTGTTTTTGTTTTGATTTTTGTGTTTAGAGTTTCATTAAATATTCTCCGTAACCACTCTTCGCTAAAGGCTTTGCAATTTCGTGCAATTGCGCTTTGTTAATATATCCCATGCGGTAAGCCACTTCTTCTATACAACCAATTTTTAAGTTTTGTCTTTCTTCAATTACTTGTACAAACTGCCCAGCTTGCATTAGCGATGCAAAGGTGCCGGTATCTAACCAAGCGGTTCCCCTATTTAAAATACTTACTTTTAATTTACCTTGTTGTAAATACACTTTATTTACATCGGTAATTTCGTATTCGCCACGTGCACTGGGTGCAATATTTTTTGCAATTTCAACTACTGAGTTATCGTAAAAATATAAACCCGGTACTGCATAATTTGATTTTGGTTGCGCAGGTTTTTCTTCAATAGAAATGGCTTTTTTATTTTCGTCAAATTCTACTACACCATAACGCTCGGGGTCGCTAACGTGGTAAGCATACACAACGCCACCGTCGGGGTTGTTATTACTTTGTAATAACTCTGCTAAACCAGAACCGAAAAATATATTGTCTCCCAAAATTAAAGCTACTTTATCTTGGCCAATAAAATCGGCACCAATTACAAAGGCTTGTGCTAAACCGTTGGGTTGTTCTTGAACTTGGTATTCGAAACGGCAACCTAAATTTTTACCGTCGCCCAATAGTTTTTGAAAATGAGGTAAATCGTGTGGGGTAGAAATGATTAAAATATCTTTTATTCCTGCCATCATTAAGCAAGATAGCGGATAATAAATCATGGGTTTATCGTACACGGGCATCATTTGCTTGCTCATGGCAAGCGTCAATGGGTGTAAACGGGTTCCAGACCCTCCAGCTAAAATTATTCCTTTCATCAAGAGATCTAATTAAGCCATAAATATAGGGCTTTAGGCCTAAATATACAATGCAAATATGCTTTATAAAAAAAGGCGGCCTAATTGCTTGGGCCGCCTTTTGATAAATATTGATTTTGCAATTATTTTACACAAACTAAAGTACCATCGTCTTTAACAGTTACCAAGTATCTGTTAACAGAATCTGCTACAAATACATTGTATTGAACGGTTGCGTTGGCCAATGTACTTTGCTCCGCTTTCTTTCTAACATTGTAACCTGCATAGTTATTAGCGATATAATCTTTCACTAATTGAGGAACATTTGCATAAGCAAAACGAACCGAACTCATTAAGAAATTACCTGCTAAATCGAAAGTAATTTTTACTGGACCAACAAATGAATTGTTAGCGATCATTACATTAATTACTGCACCATTTTGGCAAGTAGTATCTCTTCTAGCTCCAATAACAGTATAACCTGCAAAGTTAGAATCGATGTATGCTTGCGCACCTGGTAATAAAGAATCTAAAGTAGTAGAATCAATACCACCATGGCATCCGCCTGGACCGTGACCTGGGCCATGTCCTGGGCCTGGACCGTGTCCTGGACCACCACCATGGTTATTGCCACCACCATGGTTTCCACCACGTCCGCCACCATTACCACCACGGTAATTTAAACCATTACCTAAAAAAGCACCAGCTTCGTTGAAAGCCAATTGCTCTTCTGTATTTAAAATAACAACTGTTACATTTTGATCATCGTTTACTACTACTGCTTCTGCAATAGCGGCATCTGGATAATTTTCAGCAACATAACTGCTTACATTTTTTGACAAATCGGTAACGCTGATGCTTTGCTCAAATGGCATTTGCATTTTGTTACAAGCAACCATTACCATTGCGCTGGCTACGATTGCAAATAGGATTTTTTTCATATCTATATTTTTAAATTATTTCTTTGTTTAATTAACACCCTAAATTACAAATTATTGCCAATGGTGCTATTTATTGTTGCAAAAATGAGATGAATTTTGGGTAAATGTAGATTTTACACTTATTCGACCAACATTTGGAGCTGATTGTACCAGTTTTCACCGTATTTACGAATAAGCGGTTCCTTTAAAAACTGATATACAGGCACTTTTAAGCTATTCCCAAAATGACAAGCATCGCTGCAAATAGACCAACGGTCGTAGTTTAAAGCCTCAAATGTTTCGTATTTAGTAATTCTAATAGGATATAAATGACAAGAAATGGGTTTTTTGAAATCGATGATGCCATCGTTATAGGCTTTTTCAAATGCACATTGCGTTATGCCATTTTCGAAAAGTACATAAGCACATTCTAAATTTTTCTCAACACAAGTGGTGGTATAATCGCCATCTTCATCAATCACATATAAGCCTTGTTCTTCAATTGCTTTCAAACCTCTTTCGTTCAAATACGGTTTTACTTTTTGAAAAACAGTTTCCATTATTTTTAATTCGGCTTCTTCGAGTGGCGCACCGGCATCGCCAGCTACACAACATTCGCCTTTGCATTTATTCAAATTGCAAACAAAGTTTTCGGTAATTAATTCTTCCGAAATAAGGGTATTTTCTATTTGAATCATGCTTAATTTCTTTTTGCTGTTACTGGATATTTTAATCCGCTATAAGAGTCGAGTTCTAATATCAATGAACCAATTAAAATTTCTACTTCAATTTTGACTGGTATGCGATTGGCATCGTTCGAAATCCAAATATACATTTTACTGTCGCGCCTAAACACACGGCCAGGCTGCAACGTAGGGCTTACCTTAATGCATTCGTATTTTCCAGTTGCGGTGTTGATGGTTTCTTTTCCGAGGTATTCGATGTTTGCTGGGTACACGGCTTTATCTAAAAAATAACTCATGTGTACGCTTTCACCCACACTGATATTTTTTAAATCGAGCGAGCGTGCAAAATAATACAAGGAAATAATATCGAAGGTATTGGCGGGCACATTAAAGGTGCCTTTACTTGCTTGCACTTTATTGTCTTCGCGATCGAAATTTGCGAATGAATTTCTTTTGTAATTTCCTTCGCGCACATTTTCAGTAAATTGATAAGGCAACAAAGTTTGCTGATCTACATAAGAATCGTATCGGTTTTTTACATGCATTAAAAAATCAAAAGAACCTGTGGTTTTTCCGTATGCGATGTAATGAAATGTTTTTTCGTTGTTGCTAGTTTTCTTGCCTTCTTGCACCTCCAAACTCGCTTCGGCTGCGGTAATGAAGCCATACCTAATTTTATATTTCAATAATTCGCCAGCTTGAAAAGAACCCGTTTTAAAGTCGGGTTGTGTTGCAGTATTTGTTTGCGCATGAACAGCATTCATACTGAAAATAAAAATAACGAATAAAACGAATGCGCTGTTTCTCATTTGCTAAATAGGCAATTATTGTTTTTTATATAATGGTACGGTTGAACAAGGTTCGCCATACATAATGCTTTTGGCGATGGGTTGTAAACGGCGCGTAATTTCTACGTAAGCAGAAACAGGAACTGGCAAATCGCCACAACCTTTTACCACTACACGCTCTTCTTGAAAGGCAGTCCAGTCAACCTTTTCAAGGGCATCTCTAAACAAAGCATCTTCTAAAGCGCTTAAATCGCCGAACACTAAAAGATGTACATATGGTGTAAGTTTTGTTGCCAATAACATATAAGCCCAAGTGGGTACGATGGCATCGGCACTGCAAATGATGGAAACATTCTTGCCTGCATAAGCAGACCAATCGTGCGCTTTAATAAATTCGCGAAAATCTTTTTCGCGCAACATTAAACCTTGAAATAAATTTTCTTTGATATCGTAAACCACGCGCTCGCCAGCATGGTAATATTTTCCTAAATCGAAAGATATAATTCCGCTATTGGCAACTTTATTGACAAAGTCTTCTTGGATGTCCATGGCTATAAATTAAAAAAATCTAAAAGGGATAACAAATTACATCCCTTTTAGATTTCAAAATTAATAAAATTCGACTAGTAAAAGCGAACTCTGTTATCCTTAATATCTGCTTTATTTTTCAACGCTTCCATTAATTCTTGATCTACCCTTGATTTTGCAATCGAGGCCATTTCAGATTTTTTAGCGTTATAATCTGGTAATTGCATTGCTTCTACGAAATTATCAACCGAAACAACATAAACTCCTCTACCACCAACAATTGGTTTAGAGATTTTTCCTTTAGCCATTGCAAACACATTACCAACTACTTCTGGCTCGCGAGAGATACCAGGAATAACTGGGAAGGCAAAGTTTAAGCCCGAAGCTACTTGCGCTTGTGCGCCTGCTTTTTGAGCTATTTGTTGCATGTTGCTAGCGCCAGTACTTGCAGCCAATAACTTCTCGGTTAATTGTGCCGCTTTCTTTTCTTGACGAACTGCTGCTTCTAATTCATTTTTCAAGTATTCTTGCGCTACAGTACCTTTTTCTTTGATTTGGGTTAAGTTAGCGAATACGTATTTATTACCAATTTCAAATAAAGTAGACACATCGCCTTTTTCTGCTTTGTAAGCCCAACGAATTAATTCGCGAGGGTTATCTAAACCAGCTACAAAACGATCGTTTTCTTTGATGTTTTCTGCTACTCTTTTATTTAAGCCATTGCCTAATTTTAAAGCTGCAAATGCTTTGGCATCTGTTACACCAGCCAACACTTCGTTGATCTTAGTATACAATGCTTGTGAAGTTTGTGAACTTGGTTCAATCTTGCGATCAATTACACCCACTAAAACTTGTTTTTCGAAATTCTTTTGATCGGTAATTTGTACAATGTGGAAACCAAATTGTGTACCTACTACTTTCATTTCTCCTTTTGTTCCTTTGAAACAAAAATCGCTGAAAGGTTTTACCATTTGTTTGTTATCGAAATAACCTAAGTCGCCACCTTTATCTTTGGTACCGTCTTCAGAATATTGTTGTGCCAATGTTGCGAAGTCTGCGCCAGCATCAATTAATTTTTTCAAACTATCTGCTTTTGCTTTCATTGCCATTGCATTTTCGTTGGTCGCTTTAATTAAAATGTGACGCGCACGAACCGAATCTGGCAAAGATTTAATCGACATTAATTTAGCAATTTTATAAGCACCACCATCAATGTATGGGCCCATGATATAACCTTCTGGCTTGCTGAACATCACTGTATCTAAAGAGCCAGCCAATGTACCACGCTTAGCGTATTCTGCTGCAAATTTAGTATCTGCATTTAAAGCGATGTAAGTAGAATCGTTAGTGGTTGTTTGTAAACCAACCAATTGTTCGTCGATTGATTTTTTAATTGCTGCCGAATCTTCTGCACTTGGCAATACATCTACATAAATGTAATCGAAGCTACGTGCATTTTCTTTTTGTGCGTATTTATATTTGTTCGCGTTGTAATATGTTGACATATCACTTTCGGTCACTTTAATTGCGTTGTCTGGAATACTTGCATAATCTAACATTACATAAGAAATGTTAGCCGTTTTATTTTGCTCTGTGAAGTTTGCTTTAGCAAAAGCAGTTGGCGTATACATTGCCCCTTTTACCAAGTTGAAATATTTTTGACGAATGCGTTCTTCGTTGATTGCTTTTTCAAAAGCCAACCATTGCTTTTTTGTAGCACCTGTTGGATCTTGTGTATCTAAGTTTTTCAAGAAGGTAACTACTTGCGAAGGATCGAACACACCAGTTTGTGGATTTGCAAATGCACGACGCACTTCTGGATGTGGGTTTTTACCTTGGATCATGTCGAAAAGCTCATCTGCGCTCACGCCTACGCCCGAAACTGCAATTGATTTTTTCAAAATAATATCCTGTACCATTTGATTCCAAGTTTGGTCTACCAAATAACCAGTCATGGTTGGATTGATATCACTAGAACCTGAATTCTTTTTGTAGGCTTCTGTATTTTCGTCTAATTTAGCTTGAAAAGCAGTGTACTCAATGGTTTCACCGTTTACTTTACCAATTTGATTCTGTCCGTTACCGAAAATGTTTCTACCCGAAACAATTACGTCACCAACTAAAAATGCAACAATTGCAAAACCGATGATTCCCACCAGTAAGCCACCTCTGTTGCGCATAGATGTCATTAATCCCATATCGCTTATTCTATTTAACTAATTTTAATTTTTAAGATGCGCAAGATACCATTTTTTGAAAATATTTCTTAGCGCGAAATTACTTTCTATCTAAGTTATTGATTCTCATAGATCTACGTATGTAGAAACGGTACAAAGCAATCAAAGTTGATACGCCAAACAGTATTTTGTCGGCTTTGGTAGCACCTTCACTACTAACGAGCATAATGGTGATAAACAGGCAGATAGTAAATATACCGAACCAAATGCCCTCGCTTACTTTTGATTTATTCATTTTGAAGATTGAAAACGCCTTTAATTTTGAAAATTTTATAACTGCTGAAATTTTGGTTGGCCACTAAGCCCTCACCAAAAATTACTTCGTTGTTGGTTTGAATGCGCACAAATTTATCGGTATAAATTTTACCGGTTTTTTCGTTCCAAATTAATTTTTCGGTGTCGAGTCTTTCGCCTTTTTTATTGATGACCACCACACTGTCTCGCACTTCTACTAAACCTTGGTTTTCGTACTTACGACCGAACTTTGCTTTTAAAGTGCTTTCTAAAATTAAACCTGGTGCATAAAATTCCACCAGTAAACCTTTTGGCATTTCGCGGTAAGGTTTTGCTACTTTATAAAACTTTAATTCGGGGCTGGTTAATCGTGCACGTACTACAGCAGAATCGCTGTAAATAATTTCTACTTCTTTACTGGTTTCAATTGGCAAACTTACTTCAAGCGTTGGAATTTTTTCAACTTTGGCTAAATCGTTTTCACATGCTGTGAAAAATACAAGCACCGCAAAAGCCAATAAATACAATACTTTGAAAGGATTAATCATATTGACGTTTCACAAACCACTTATCAGAAAAATTAAATCCTAAATGGAATTTCAAAATTTGTTCTTGAATTAAATTATTTTTAGTTGTACCTAATTGTGATAACTCCACTGCAAAATTAATTTTAGAACTTGACTTAGGCAATGGCAAACCAAAACCCAATGAAACACCCATAGCATTTATTTTTTGTTCATACAATGTGATGTAAGATTGCATGTAATTGAAACCTGCACGGTATTCTATTGTTGCAAAATAATTGCCCACTGCATTGGAATTTGGAATGTAACTTCCACCAATGGCAAACTGATAAGTATCGTTTAATTTTGGTGTTGGATAAATACCATATTCTTGAAACTGCGACCACTTTCCTAAATTTAAATCGGCACCAATTAACCAATTATTTGATTTGCTATAAGTTAAACCAAACGAATGAAAGGCAGGCATCACTAAGTTCCCAGCTTGGTCTGGTGCAATTTGAACCGTATCAATTAACACTTCGTAACCGGTAGAAGTATTATAATATCTTTCAGACAATAAAGAGCGTGTTGCATTTAAATTGCTTTTCAATGCGCCCGAATAACCCAAGGTTAAAGTATTGCCAGCTGCAAAAGTTTTACTGTATTGCAAACCATAAGTTGCATACAAACTTCCTACATAAGTAGCATTCGTTTGTCTGATATTATAGTAGGCTAAAGTATCGGCGTATTCGTTTGCTTTAATTTTATCGATGCTACCAAACACATATGATACATTTACACCCACAGATAATCCTTTGACAATTTGCACTGCATTACCAAAATAAAATTGATTCAAGCCGCCGTTACCTTTAAATAATTGGGTAATGCTATCGCTGGCATTTCTTTTAATTTTTGATTCGTATCCTGTTCCTGAAAAAGGCACCAAACCTAAGCTGGCAGACCATTTCTTCGTAACAGGGAAAGCCATTTTCATGTAATTTGGCGCTGCATGTTTATTAATAATATAATCGTTTGCATTTTCAATGCGATCAAACCTTCCAGAAATTCCAAAATCGAAAGTGGTAAGGTTAACCGTATTATAAGATGCAGGATTTTGTGTGTTGATGACGTTTTCTAAACGCAAGCCATTGCTAATGCCACCCATGGCAATGTTTACTACACTGCTACTTTGTTGCAACTCGCCCAATCCAAAACGCGAGTATGGCGAACTGGTAATTGTTTGTGCAGTGGCTAATGTGGAAACTAACACAAATGCAAATAGGGCAATATTAATTTTTTTGAACATGGTGATTGAGTATAGCTAATAATCCAATGGCTACCAAATTGGGCTCCACAAAGATGTTATTTTTAAGATGAGGAAACAATAGCGCCGCATCTCCACCACAAGCAATTACTTGCAATGTTGGGTATTTTTTTTGATACGATTCGATAAATCCATTGATTTCATGGACCAAACCAAAGCCAACGCCATTGCTTAGCGATTGTTGGGTGTTTTGGCCTATAAAATTGGCTTCAAATTTTTCAAAATGAATTAACGGCAATTGAGCGGTAAAAGTATGCAGGGCTTTGGCGCGCATTTGCAAGCCAGGGCTAATGGCACCACCCAAATAATGTTGTGTTTCGTCGATGAAATCGTAAGTAATGCAAGTGCCTGCATCAATACTTAAACAAGGAGTATTGGGAAATAATTTTGCAGCACCACATGCTGCGGCTAAACGATCGGAACCTAAAGTTGCTGGACTTTCGTATGCATTTTGAATGGGCAATTCGGTGTCGGCATTCAATACAATGGTGCGACACATATTGCCAATAAAATGTATTATTTCTTCGTCGATGGCTTTAACGCCTGCAATAATTGCGGCATCAAATTTTTTATAGACTAAAAATAAACCCAATTCTTTTAGGGTTAAATTTTCAGTACTAAACTGTGCTACACATTCATCCTGATCAAAAAGGTAAACCTTTGCGAGTGTATTCCCTTGATCAATGACGAGGCTAAACATTTAAGAATGCATTAAAGACAAAATAGATTCGAACAACTGCAAACCATCGGTATTGCTGAGTTCTAGGTCTGCGGCACGTTCTGGATGCGGCATCATTCCAAATACATTTCTGCCAGCATTACAAACACCTGCAATGTTTTGCATTGAGCCATTTGGATTCGACTCTGGTGTAATTTGACCTTGCTCGTCGCAGTAATGGAATAATATTTGGTCTTTATCCTGAAGTTGTTTTAAGGTATCGGCATCCGTGAAATAATTTCCTTCGCCATGCGCAATAGGAATTTTTAATGCACGGGTTAAGTCGATACTCGAAGTAATTAAACTTTGGTTAGTAGCCGCTTTGATGTGTACATTTTTACAAATGAATTTACGAGATGTATTGTGCAACAATGCCCCCGGTACCAAGCCTGCTTCTGTTAAAATTTGGAATCCATTACAAACGCCTAAAACGTATCCGCCTTTATTGGCAAATGCAATTACTTCAGACATAATTGGAGAAAAACGTGCAATAGCGCCAGAGCGTAAATAATCGCCAAAACTAAAGCCGCCTGGTAATACGATGAAATCGCAACCTTGCAAATCGGTGTCTTTATGCCATAATTTAACTACTTGTTGCCCTAAAATATGCTCTAAAACATAAATCATGTCTTGATCGCAATTGGAGCCTGGGAATACTACTACGCCGTATTTCATTGGATATTATTTTCCCCAAAGATAAGGAAATTTGCTATCGAAGCAATTGAAAAACGATGCTCGTGGTAAAAAATAACCAAATTAAACCCTCCGATATCCATTTGTTTTTGGAAACTAAAAAGTAATAGGAAAGCAAAACAGCTAAAGGCAATGCCAATAATAAAAAATGATGGATGCCAAAAGATGGTCTGATGTAAAACGAACACAAAATGATGATGATATTAGCCGCCAGCACTTGGAAACATTTACGTACATGCACTACATTTTTATAAAAGTTTTCGAAGATGCGATGCGCCGCTAATAACATGGTTAAAATTAAAGGTATTAAAGGCAAATAATCTGCTGGGCTAACAAACATTCTTAGTGATAGGCCATTTTGCTTAATGGGTTGAAAAAACTCGTAAAAGCCTTGCAGGTTGTTGTTCCAATAATAGTAAAATGCAACCATTGAAAAAGGAATGAGCATTCCTATAATTGCCGTTAAATATTCGCGACTATCAAATTTTCTGAAAGTTAACAAGGCAATAAACACCATAAATATCCATGGTAATATAGACAAGTAAAATAAAGAAGCAATTGCAATGTACATACCCGCATCAAAAGCAATAGACAATGCATTTCCAGTCTTATACAACCTAAACAGTCGGACCAAAATTAACAGCTGAAATATGATGGAAAAAGTTACCGCATCTAACGTAAAAAATTCTACGTATAAACTACTAATGATAATGAAAAAGAAAGCAGGCAAATAGGTTTTCTTA
>JBDKFN010000018.1:0-27103 GCA_039798705.1 Bacteroidota bacterium | reverse complement strand
ATTTCTAAATGTTTTGATTGAATCGATTGTCCATAGAAAGCAGTTGCATGTTGATTGAAGTTTTCTATATCATCTGTGGTATAAAATTCAATTTGTTTATTTTTAATACAACGGTTCTCCATCTCTGGATGTCTATTTAAATAGTCTAACAGGCTCTTAGCAACAATTGGTCCTTGAGGTAATATGTTTATGTGGCTTGGCGTTAGTTCTCTAATTATAGGCATTAAAAGAGGGTAGTGCGTGCAAGCCAATAAAATGGTATCTATTTTATTTGATTGATTTAATAAAGATTGAATGTCTTGTTGAATAAAGTACTTTGCCCCTTCATTTAAATATGCGTTATTCTCAATAAGTGGCACCCACATTGGACATGCTTGTTGTATCACATGAATATGCGGATGAAATCTATTGATTTCTAAAACATATGATTCAGAAGCAATGGTGCCATTGGTTCCTAAAATTCCAACCGTATTCGTTTTGGTATATTCTGAAATAATTTCAGCAGTGGGACGTATAATTCCTAATACCCGTTTATCAGGAAATAATTTTGGTAAATCTTTTTGTTGAATGGTTCTAAGAGCTCTAGCAGAAGCTGTATTACAAGCAATAATTACCAAAGGGCAACCCATTTCAAATAACTGGCTAACACAAGCTAAAGTGTAATGATAAATACTATCAAATGAGCGGGTACCATAAGGCGCTCGCGCATTATCTCCTAAATAGATATAATCGTATTGTGGTAGGGTAGCAGTAATTTCTTTCAAAACCGTCAATCCACCATAACCCGAATCAAATATACCAATAGGTCCTGTCATCATTTTAAATTAATATTTTTCGATGGCTGATTTAATTTTTTTATAGATATCTGCATTGACGTTTGCAAGTGGCATGCGCACATGGTCTTCACAAATCCCTTTAATTTTTAACGCAGCTTTGATGCCACCTGGGCTTCCATCTGCAAATAATAAATTAATGATGTCGGTCAGTTTATAATGTAATTTTCTTGCTTTGTCGAAATCACCTTTTAACGCTAAACGTACCATTTGTGCATAATCTTTTGGCCATGCATTGGCAACTACAGAAATTACACCATTTGCTCCTAATGCAACAAGCGGAAGGGTTATGGCATCATCGCCAGAAATTACCATAAAATCTTTAGGCTTATGTTTAAGAATGGCCATAATTTGGTCCATATTTCCTGAAGCTTCTTTGATGCCAGCAATATTTTTTTCTTTTGCTAAACGTAAAGTTGTATCAACGCTCATGTTTGTACCAGTTCTGCCAGGTACATTGTATAAGATTATTGGAAGGGGTGCATTTTTAGCTACCATTTGATAATGCTTAAAAATTCCTTCTTGGTTAGGCTTGTTATAATATGGTGCAACAGATAAAATAGCGGTATAGCCTTTTTTATCAAATGCTTTTAAGTTTTCAATTACTTCCATGGTGTTATTGCCACCAATTCCAGCAACTAAAGGCACTCTACCTGCAACCGTTTGAGCGGTAAAGCGAAAAATTTCTTTTTTCTCTTCTTTGCTTAAGGTAACTGATTCGCCAGTAGTTCCCATTGGTACGAGGTAATCAACTTTGTTTGCAATTAAACTATTGATTAGTTTTTGGTAACTTTTAAAATCGATGCTACCATCTTTATGAAAAGGAGTGACCATTGCTACTCCGGTGCCGATTAATTTAGAGATCATTTTTTTATTTGTTGTAAGTAGTGGTTTAACTGAACAATAAAGCTTTGCATATCTAGCGATTTATCGTCAATCATAAAATCGTAGGCTGCTACTGCATTGCTGTTGAATTTTCCGATACGCAATTTTGCTCTTGATAAAGATGCAATATAATTTAAGCTAAATTGATTACTGTAATTTAAGCTAATTAATAAATCAAAATTTTGTTTGTAGAAATTTTTAATAGCACTCAGCTTAGGTCTATGAAAAAAATCAAAATCGTTTGCAAAAATATAATTAGGATTAATGCTCTGGTCTTTGTTGTTTTTCTTATAATCTTTAATGTCTATCAGTCCAATATATTCAACTTGCTTCCCTTGGTCTTTTAAAGATTGAATGTATTTTTTTGCAGTATCGATATCAGTTTCTTGGTGGGCTACAAAAAGCACTCCAATCGTTTTGGCATCGCTAAACATGATGGTCTCTCTGTGCACGCGTCTGTTTAGCAAATTGCGTTTAAGCGTTCTGCGTGCGAAAAAATGACTTATTTGGCGATATAGCTTTTTCATAATGCTTATTGCAAAGGTAAGGTTTTTATCATTGAGAGGAGTTCCTCTTCAGAAATGATTTTTATGCCTAATTCATTCGCTTTTTGAAGTTTACTTGGACCCATGTTATCTCCTGCAACTAAATAACTTAATTTGCTAGAAATACTACTGCTAATTTTACCCCCGTTTGCTTCAATTTTATCTTTGAGTTCTTCTCTTGAAAATAAACTAAACACGCCAGAAATTACAAAAGTAAGTCCTTTTAGATTTTCACCTTCTACCACTTTTTCTATGCTATTGCTTTCGAATTGTAGCCCAGCAAATTTTAGCCTTTCAATTTGTTGTAGGTGATCTGCTTTGTTAAAATATTGAATGACACTTTCTGCAATTCTTTCACCAATTTCATCTACTTGAATTAGTGCTTCAAAATTTGCAGCCATTAATTGGTCAATGTTTCTAAAATGAGCCGCTAATTTTTTAGCAACGGTTTCTCCAACATAGCGAATACCTAAACCAAACAGTACTTTTTCAAAAGCATTCTTTTTAGATTGTTCAATTCCTTCAATTAAGTTATCGACCGATTTTTCTGCAAAACGATCGAGGGCTAACATGGAATTTCTTTTATCTTTCAAATCGTATATATCTGCTATGGTTTTAATTAATCCTGCATGATATAATTGTTCAATGGTTTCATCTCCTAGGCTGTCGATATTCATTGCTTTACGCGCAGTGAAATGTTGCATTTTACCGATTACTTGAGGGCTACAACTTTGATCGTTAGGGCAATAATGTTGTGCTTCTCCTTCTTTACGAATCAGTGTGGTACCGCATTCTGGACATTGGCTGATGTATTTTATTTTTTGTGCAAATAAATCGCGTTTGCTTTTATTTACTTCAATAATTTTTGGAATAATTTCACCACCTTTTTCAACTTTCACAATATCGCCTTCGTATAAATCTAATTTTTCAATTTGATCGGCATTGTGTAAGGAAGCTCGTTTAACAGTTGTACCCGCTAATAAAACTGGTTGTAAATTAGCAACAGGTGTAATTGCACCGGTTCGACCAACTTGATAGGTCACTGCTAATAATTTGGTCTCTACTTCTGCTGCTTTAAATTTATAAGAGATTGCCCATCTAGGCGATTTCGCTGTAAAGCCAAGGTCTTGCTGTTGTTCGTAGTTGTTCACCTTTAATACAACTCCATCAATATCATAACTTAATTGATAGCGTTCTTTATCCCACTTTTGAATAAAATGTTGAACTTCTGCTATGTTTTTACAAACTGCATAAGTAGGAGATACATTAAATCCCCAAGCTTTTAATTTAGCTAAGCTATCCGAATGGTTTTTTAAATCAGATTGATCAGCAATTAAAAAATATAAGAAACAATCTAAATTTCTTTTGGCTACTTCTTTTGAATCTTGCATTTTCAAAGTTCCAGATGCAAAATTTCTAGGATTTGCGTAGGCTGTTTCTCCTAATTCATCACGGTCTTTATTGAGTTGTTCAAATACCGTTCGATGCATTAATATTTCTCCCCTCACTTCAAAATTTGCAGGGTAATCTGCGCCCGCAGGCAGCTGTAAAGGTATGCTTTTGATTGTTCTTACATTTGCGGTAACATCATCTCCTTTGGATCCATCTCCGCGGGTTACCGCTTGTTTCAACAATCCGTTTTCATAGGTTAATCCAATGGCTAAGCCATCAAATTTCAATTCGCAAACGTATTCAAAATCATCGCCAATTTGTTTTTTTATTCTTTGGTCAAAATCGAATAATTCTTGTTCATTATAGGTATTACCCAACGACATCATTGGGTAACGATGGGCAACTGTTTGAAAGTTTTTGGTAATGCTTCCGCCTACTCTTTGCGAAGGAGAATTTTCAGATAATAATTCAGGAAATTGTTGTTCTAATTGAATTAATTCTTGAAGCAATTGGTCAAATTCAAAGTCTGAAATTACAGGATTTGAAAGTGAGTAATATGCATGGTTATGTTGATGAAGCGCTTTGCTTAATGCTTCAATACGGTTTTTTGCCTCTTCGAAATTCATACACGAAGATAAGATTTGCTAGAAAATTTAAGCTATTAAATTGAATTAAAAATAGCCATTTTGAGCGAAAATATATTTGAATATTGAACATCAGATACATTGCCAATATTGGTCAACGCATAGTCTATGCAAATATTTTTAATTTTAAGCCCAATGCCCATATTTGGCTGCATGCTTAAGTAACTTTTCCCTTCAAAATCTGTTGATTTTTGGATGTTTCCAATACCCATTCTCAGAAATATATTTTGTTGATAGGCAATTTCAACGCCCATATGTGGATCGACACTTAAAAAAGTGCGAGTATTCCCAATTAAATTATTGCGTGCGCCGTCGGTGCTCACATCAAAATCTAATTCTCCGGTTGCCCTAATTTTTTTAGAAAATTGTTTAGTATAAGCAGTCGCTAATAAAATTTTCGGATTCGTAATTTCAATGGCATTACTAGGAATTTCATTTCCAGTTTGTGTCAATAAATCTTTAGTAGTTTGGTCGAGTTGATAAGTCCAAGCATTAAAGGTGGTACTGGCATCTCTGATTACAGCAGCGAGTTTTAAATTTTCTTTTTGGTATTGAATAGCTGCATCTAAACCAAAGCCCCATGCATTCGCAAAGCTGCCAATTTTACGGTGAACAATTTTTACATTTCCACCCACTTGAAATGCTTTGTTATTTAATGCTTTCGAATAAGAACCAATCAGCGCATAGTCTGCTGCAGAAAAGTTAGTAATGCGGTCGTAGTTTACATTTCCGCCTGCATCAATTAATGCAGTTGTATTAGGAATATCATCGACACCAAAACGAATTAACGAAATGGCAACTGCACTTTTTGAATCAATTTTTTTAGCAAAGCCCGCGTAATCATATTTAGCGATGCCCGCAAAAAAGTTAGCATGCATTATTGAAAAATCTATATCAGCAGCATTTGATTGCAAGGCAGCCGGATTCCAATAGCCCGCTGTTGCATCGTTGGTGCTTGCTACTACCGAATTCGACATTGCCAATGCACGCGCACCAACACCAATCGATAAAAATTCATTACTGTATTTTCTACTTTGAGCCTGTGTTGCATTATGCGCAACAAAGAAAATAAGTAGGAGTAAGTATGTATTTAATTGTGTTAAAAGCGTCTTCAATGGTATCTTTTTAATTTTTTAATGGGCAATGTAATCAATCATCTTGGGCTTTTTTTGGCCGCTATTTACATTTTATGGTCTTTAACGCAAAATTACTGCATTCATTGCCTAGGTTTTGACAAAAATAATTGAAAAACCCTATCTTTGTTGTCAAATTTAAGGAAATAACCAATGAATACGAATTTTGTAGCAGAGCTGAAATGGAGGGGAATGTTGCACGACATTATGCCGGGTACTGAAGAAAAACTCAACGAAGGCATGATCAGTGGTTATATTGGTTTTGATCCAACAGCAGATTCTTTACATGTTGGTCACTTGGTTCAAATTATGACCTTAATTCATTTTCAACGAGCAGGGCATAAACCTTATGCGCTGGTTGGTGGTGCTACGGGTATGGTGGGTGATCCTTCTGGAAAGTCGCAAGAAAGAAATTTATTGAATGAACAGGAATTGAACCACAATGTTGAATGCATCGCGGCGCAGTTGTCTAAGTTTTTAGATTTTGGTACAGCGGCTAATGCTGCTGTAATGGTTAATAATTACGATTGGTTTAAGAATTTTTCTTTTTTGAATTTTATCCGTGATGTGGGTAAACACATTACGGTGAATTACATGATGGCTAAAGATTCTGTTAAGAAAAGATTGGAAGGTGATACCGGAATGTCTTTCACCGAATTCAGTTACCAATTGGTTCAAGGTTACGATTTTTATTATTTATGGAAAAACCACCAATGTCTAGTGCAAATGGGAGGTTCAGACCAGTGGGGAAATATTGTTACGGGTACCGAATTCATCAGAAGAAAAGATGCGGGCACCGCATTTGCATTAACTACCCAATTAATTAAAAAAGCGGATGGTACTAAATTTGGCAAAACCGAAGGCGGAAACATTTGGTTAGATCCAGCAAAAACATCGGCGTATAAATTTTATCAGTTTTGGTTAAATACCAGTGATGAAGATGCTAAATCTTACATCAGAATATTTACATTATTAGACGAAGCAAGTATTTTAGTATTAGAAAAAGCGCAAAACGAAGCACCACATTTACGTACTTTACAAAAAGCTTTAGCTAACGATATTACAACTAGGGTTCATGGCGCAGATGCTTTACAAACAGCAATCAATACCTCCGAATTTTTATTTGGAAATGGTTCTTTGGCCTTTCTACAAGGTCAGTCTGTAGACCAATTATTATCTGTGTTTGAAGGGTTGCCTCAATTTAAATTAGCGAAAAGTGTATTGGCAAATGGCATTCCTATTATTGAATTATTAGCAAGTCACACTGCTATTTTTCCATCTAAAGCAGAAGCGAAAAAAATGTTACAAGGTGGAGGGGTCGCTATCAATAAAGAGAAAATAACTTCAGAAGAATTAGTGGTAAGCAATGAACATTTAATCAATGATGCTTTTATTGTTATTCAAAAAGGCAAGAAAAATTATTTCTTAATTCAATTAGTTGATTAATAAATTGCAGCCTCTTATTGCGGCATTGTCAAATCTTCCCATAATTTCAAATTGATTATTTGGATGTAATTTTCCTAAATCTTGTGTGGCTATGAATGAGCAGGAGTGAAGGTTTGCGAGGTCGATGATGTTAACGCCACCGGTTCTACCTGTACTCGCTAAACTCAATGGGTCGTTGGTTTCTCTAATCAATACGCGCATCCAGTTAGGGCATTCAAAAATTCCATTTCCTTTAGAATATGCTTGAGAAAGCAATTCGGTCATTCCATATTCAGAATGAATACTTTCAACTTGAAATGCATTTTTTAAAATATGGTGCACTTCTTCTCTCAATAATTCTTTTCTTTTGCCTTTCATTCCGCCTGTTTCCATAATAATGGTTTCTTTCATTGTAAAAGGTAGTTGCTCTGCAAAGTCAAGCAGGGCATAGGTTACGCCTATTAGTAGTATTTTTTTATTGCCAGAATTTTGCGCTATAATGGATTTTATTTTTTCGAATTCATTTAAATAAAACCCACTTCCGTTAGCTTGTGTTGTTTGAATTAAATCTTCGCACATGTAAATCAAAGAAGAGCCTTCACGTTCTAAGTAAGAAGGCAATAGCGCAATAATACAATAATCCGTTATTGGTCCATAGAAATGCGCAAAGGCTTTTCTATAACTTTGTTGGTAAATGCTTAAATCATTTACGGGGTGTTTGCTGGTTTCTGTTCCGGTGGTACCACTTGAGCTAAAAGTAATGGCAATATTTTCCGGGTCACTGCAAATGATATTATTTTTAAAAAATTCAATAGGTAAGAATGGTATGTCTTTGCAATGTTGAATACTATTTGGGTTAACGTTTAAGGCGGCTAAATAGCGGCTATAAACAGGAATGTTTTTGGCTTGATATTGAAAAATTTCTAACGCAAGCTCTTGAAAATCAGCTTCATTTTTAATGGAGAAGATGCGTTCAGCTAGAATTTTGAGCATTGTGAAAGGTTTTAATTTAGATGTTGTAAATTTACATAAATGAAACGAAACACCCATAGATTTTTAAATGTCACTTTACTGGTGCTTGCAATTGTATTTGCAGCTTGTAACAAAGTGCCATTATATCCAGATGAACCTATTTTGTCGGATGGTAGTTTCGAACTTTTAAAAAACAGTATTGGCCAAGATACCGCAGTACTAATTAAATTTAAATTTACCGATGGAGATGGTGACCTGGGTTTGACAACAGCCGATACCATTCCACCATACGATAAAAATTTATTTGTAGATTATTTTCAAAAGGTTGATGGGAAATTTGAAAAAATTGTCATGCCAGGTACAACAGACACTTTAAATTTCAATTCAAGAATTAGAGATTATACCACCACAGGAGCTGCTGCAGCGCAAGCAGAGGTGGAGCTGAACATCAACATCAGTGTGGTGTTAGCCGATACAATACAATTCGAATATTTTGTTCGAGACAAAGCGCGACATGTTAGCAATAAACTAAGTACGGGGCCAATTATACTTCGCTAGTTTGCTCTGTTGCTAATGGAATCGTTTGATTTGTACTTTTTTGTTGGTCTATCACTTGCGCAATACTGTCTTTTAATTTTGTAATTAAAGAGGGATTCCATTTTTCATCTACAAAATTACTGATCACACTCATCGCAATTTGTGCAATACCATATTTCACCAAAAAATTACTGTTTTTTAAGATTACTTTTTCGATAAATAAACCCGACAAAAGGCTTATTCCTGTTGAGATTAAAGGTTTACTCAATGGTGAACGATTGACTAAAGATTTTATACCACTGCTGATGATATTTGCGGGTTCCAAACTGCTACTTAGCTGTTGAAAGGCTTCGTTTATATTTGCTTCTTTAGCGTTTGCAGCTTCTTTTAATCTTATAATTTCTTGATCTAAAGATTCGAGGTTGGTTATTTTAGTCATTGTTTTCGGAATTAAATAAAACTGAAATAAACAGGTTGGTAAAATGTTTTTTTATTTTTTTGCTGAACAAAATAAATAGTATCAATAATGCAAAATAAAACACAGATACAATTGCAAAGCCTTTGTATAAACTTTGGTAATAATCTGCTAAATAAAATGCTGCACTAAGGCTTCCAAAAACAAGCAAGAGCATTGCAATTAAAATAGTTAGCAGCCCTGAACTGCTTTGAGCTAGTAGCTTTGCAGTTGTTTTCTTTATTTGTAATTGAATGAGTTCGGTTCTAATCTGAAAGTATTCTTTACTTTCATTTACAATGGTGTTTAAGTGTTCTTTCATCTCCATGTTATTATGTACTATCGGTATGGGGCTAATTCAGGTTTTGAAACATCAAAATCCCTCAAATTAAATTGTGAAATACTGTAAGGATTCATTCGATAATCGTTTCCAGAATTAAAAGGAATATTTGGATAATAGCCTATCGATAATCTTATGGTATTTACTACTAAGTTTTCTTTTCTAATTAAGCAACCAAGTCCATAGGCTTGGTAAATTGTTTGATTGGAAAGATAAGTATTTACAGGACTGCCAATTTTGCCAAACCCTGCAAATAGGATAGCTGCAATATTCGTGCCCGCAAAATTGAATGGCGTATAAATAATAGACTCAAATTTTAAAATCAATTTATTTCTGCCACTAACTGCAGTACTTTGAAAGCCATATAGGCCATCGTTGGTGCTGCCATTGAGGGTAACTAATTCGTTGGGTTCTCTGTTAAGCCCATTGGTTATTTTTGCATATATAAATTGACGCATGCTCCATTTTTTTTCGAACTGCCATAAATCGCTAAAAAATGTGCCATCTATACTGAAGACACCTCTTTGAGAAATATACTTGCTGTAAAATGTTCCATATTCAATACTGCCAGATAAATATCCTATGTGCTCTATGTGTTGCCCAGATGAAAATTTAATTCCAGTGTAATAAAATGGCACTTTCCCTTCATCTAAAAAACCGCCTACGAAAGAGAATGAACGTCCTTCTGGAATATCTTCCGTATTGCCAAATCTAAAGAGCTTACGGTCTTTGTAATACCTTCTAGAAGAAAAACCAATACTGCCTAAGTATAATATTTTATTATTGAGGTTAATGGTAGGGTCGAGGTTAGTGGTATCTTTTAAAAGATAACGGGTATTTAAAAACCTTCCTGCAATTACCAGCGAACTGCTTCGAAAAGCTTCATCGCTGCTATTCGATAATGGAATACTTCGACCAAGCCAAGCATCAGTTGTATTGTATTTTATATTAACCGCAATGTTTTCGTTTCGTTTTTGATCGAAGTAAAAGTTTTCGTGAACCCTCACACGGCTAATTGATCCAGCCCATTTTGTTAAAGGAGAAAAGAATGTTCTGTCAATGATAAAACCTTGTATTTTTCGATTAGGATTGATGTCATAAAATAGAGCTGCATCAATATAGGTTTTATATAAGTTTACATTTTTAAATTCTCCATTATAGCTACTTAAATTAATATCGCTGTAGTTTAGCTTTCCTCCTTGTTTTATTTTATTACCTGTCCCTAAAAAGTTATTTTGATATAATTGAATTTCACTTTGGTTAGTGCTGCTATTGAAACTTGCATTTAATGCAAAACGTTCTTGAACAATAACAATGATATCAACACTGTCATTGTTTAATTTAGATTGATTGGGTATAAATATTCTTGCATCTCGAATGTATTGTTGTGTTCTTAATAAACGTTCCGATTCTCTTAAACTCAATGGATCAAGCGATTCGCCTTGTTTAAAGAGCAATAAGTTTCTAATTACACTATTACGGGTGCTAAAGGTGATTGCATTGCCTAGGTCTTCTAATTGCCCTTTGCGTTTAATTAAAGTATCTTCTACATCGGTGCCAAATGGGTCAAGTGATTTGATATAGATACTCCTAATTATTTTACCTTGGTATTTATAAGTAATGTCTTTATGTACTAAAACAACTTCATCGTTTTTAATGGCTTTGTCGTTAGAAGGGGTTTCGTAAATATTAGTAAAAAGCCAATAAGTTAATTTGCTTTTCTTAGCCACTTTAAAAATACTGCTGTCAATTTTGTAGTAATTTTTTTCAATACTGTCTAAACCAAAGATTGTATTTTTTTCAGTTGTGACAGTTGCTGAAACACAGTATGGGCTAACTATGGTAAATAATAGCAGCGATAAAAAAAATAAAAGAAATCGATTATTTTTTTGCTTCATCTAAATCTTTAGCTTGTTCTGATTCGTAAATTTTAATCAGTAAGAGAAAATAAGAGATGAGCAAAGGGCCAATGACTAAGCCTAATATGCCAAATACAGGAATTCCTATAATAACACCTACAATTGAAACAATAGGGTGTGTGTTTGCATATTTTCTATTAATAATTAATCGAATTACATTGTCAATGTTTGCTACAATTAAAGCGCCCCATAATAATATTCCTACTCCTGAAGTATAATTTTGGTAAGAAATTGAAATTAAAGCTGCTGGTATAAATACTAATCCCGAACCTACAATTGGAATAAAACTTAGTAATACGCCTACAACTCCCCAAAACAATGGGTCGGTAATATTGAATATATAAAATCCAATGCCTATTAGAGATCCTTGAGCAATGGCTATAATTCCTTGACCTAATACATTTGAAAAGGTAATTTTTCTTAATTCAGTAGCTAGTGTTAAACTGTTTTCTTTGTTAAAAGGCAAGTAATGTAAAATGGCCTCTTCAAACTTTATATATTCTTTGAACATAAAATAGAGCAAAAAATACATAATTGTAATTAAAAGAAAAACACTTAAAAGCGCATTAACTAAAGAAGGGAAAGAGCCCAGGGCCCAGTTTTCCAAATTTTTTATTACGGTTTCAAAAATAGATGAATGGCTAAGGTCTATGCCTGAAATGGTTGATAAATGGTTGATGATATCTTGCAGGTACTGCGGGTTGGTATTGAAATAAGATAATTTATCTATCACCATCCAGCTTAATGTAAAAAATGGAAGTATGATAATTGCAAAAGTTGTAAGGGCAATAAAAATGAAGGCAAAAATATTTCTCCAATTTTTAACGGTAACTAATTTTATATATAAATTTCTGAAAAGTGTGTAAAGGATAATGGCACCCAATACGGCAGAGAAAATAATTCTTAATGAATAGGCTAAGAAAATACCTAACAAAACAATCATGATTAAAATGATATTTTGTTTTTGCTTTCTTGAAATCATGGTGTTAAAATAATGCTGTTTTTCTTTTCTTAAAGATAAACAAAAACCTATCCGAAATCGAATAGGTCCTGTTTTTCATAATTAGCTGTAGAGCCTTAAAAATAGAGTTTTTGTAAGCATAAAAATGCATTACCTTACAATATTAAGCATTCTTAATCAAAAAAACACTTTAATTTAATCTTAGAAAAATTTACTTTTTATAATTAAAAGGCAATAATTTCTACTAAAATAATGGTGGTTTTAAATAATTTCTGCTACAATAAAGGTGCTTCCTGCAATTAGGATTAAATCGTTAGTAGCCGCATTTTTTTTGGCGGCACTTAGTGCCAATGTTACACTTTCGTAACAATCACCTTTTAAATTAAATTCTTGTGCGCTATGTTGTAAAGTGCTAGCCGATAAACCTCTTGGAATATTTGGTTTGCAAAAATAATAGGTAGCATCATTTGGTAAAAGAGATAACACTGCATTGATGTCTTTGTCGTTTACCATGCCAATAACCCAATGTAAATTTTGGTATGTACACAAATTTAATTGTGTTAAAATTTGTTGAATGCCATCTTCGTTATGTCCAGTATCAGCAATGCATTGCGGGTTTTCGCTTAACAATTCCCATCTGCCTTTTAATCCTGTTGATTTTTTTACTTTTGCTAATGCAGCTATTGTATGTGCATCGTTCAGCAAATCGAATTTACTTTTTAATAAATCGATTGCGCAAAGTACGCCTGTAATATTTTTTAATTGGTAGTTGCCTGTTAAATCTGAATAGATATTTTTTTCAATGCCATTTTTATCAGCATAACTGAGCGACAATAATTGTTGGTTACTGTTTTCATTTCTTTTTAAATGGTATTGTTGATCTGCAAAGTAAATAGGGGCTTGTTGCTCCTTAGCAATGCTTTCAAATACCGATTGAATGGCAGGTTGCGTGCTTGCAATTACCACAGGTACCTCTTTTTTAATAATACCTGCTTTCTCACGGGCAATTTCTTCAAGTGTATTGCCTAAATAAGCTTGGTGGTCGAAAGAAATATTGGTAATTAAGCAAAGTTCTGGTTGAATAATATTTGTGGAATCTAAGCGTCCTCCCATGCCAACTTCAATAATGGCGATTTCCACTTTTTCATTTGCAAAATAGTCGAAAGCCATGGCCACGGTCATTTCAAAAAATGAAGGTTTAATATTTTCAAAAAGTGTTTGATGTGTTTCTGTAAAATCTATTACATTTTGTTCTGGAATTTCTTGCCCATTTACTTTAATGCGTTCTCTAAAATCTTTTAAATGAGGAGAAGTATATAAACCAGTTTTGTATCCAGCTGCTTGAAAAATGGCGGCCAGTTGATGGCTTGTAGAACCTTTACCATTTGTACCAGCAACATGAATACTTTTGAATTTTTTTTCAGGGTTTCCTAATGCGTTGCAAAGCGCTATGGTATTTGCTATAGTTGGCTTATAGGCCGAAGCACCATCGCGTTGAAATACGGGTAATTGTGCAAATAAATAATCGAGCGTTTGTTGGTAATTTCTCATGTAAAGAAATTGAATTTATTCTAAGCTGAATGTAAATACAACCTTGCCTGCTTGAATTTCGGGTGCAGTAGCTAGTGCATTTAATTTGCAACCCAATACGGCATTTTCACATTTATACCAAAGTGCTGCGTTAGAAATAGTAGTACCTCTTCCGCCTGCTTTTGCAGTAATAATACTTCCTTTTTTATCAACGGTAATATCAACGGTAATTCTACCTTCCGTTTGACCGTCGTCTTGAATTCTTGGTTTAGAAATAAATGCACGTCCTGCTAAATTCAAAGAAACGCCACCGCCACCATTGCCACCATTGCCGGTGTAATTATTACTTTGGGTGCTGCCGTCGGGTCTGCCTTGGTTGCCAGGAGTGTTACCGTTGCCATCGCCGGCTCCGGTGCCATTGTTTTTACGCCCTTTAAATAACGCACGACTGTCTACGCTTGGGGTAGGAGTACTGGGTGTTAATGTTGCGTTTGTGCTGGTGTTTGTACTTGTATTGGTTGCAGAATTTACAACCGGTGCATCTTCCAAATCTTGCGTTAAAATTTGTTGATCCGAAGTGGCCACATTTGCGGTAGTTGCATTGGGTCTATTTGGATCTTCTATTGGTTCGTTGTTGATGGTTTCGCCAATGGCTGGTTCTTCTGTGCTTGTAAAATCGCTTCCCATGCCTTGGTCTGAAGTGCCATAATTAATAACAATTCCACCCTGTTCAATTTCTTCGGTTGGAATTTGAATAGAAATAAAAAAGAAATAACAAACGCCCAAAAGTATGGCATGTAATACCAAAGAACTGATGATTGCTTTTAAATTTTGAGATTCTTCTTGCATCGGAAATTAATTAGCTTAAAATCATTTAGGATCTGTGGCTAAAACGAGTTTAACTTTTAATTTATTTGAAATATCCATTACGTTCACAATGTCTTGAATGGCTACTGTTTGGTCAACATAAAGGATTACTGTTAATTCATTTTGATTTTGAATATAACTGTTAAGCAATGCTTCAATTTGATCTGCAGGTACTAGCTTTTTCTCGACATAATATTGTAAATCTTTAGTAATAGAAACGCTGATGGTTTTCTTAGCAACCGATTGTCCGCTTGATGCTTTAGGTAATAACAGTTTAATCACGTTTGGATTAACTACCGTGGAAGCAATAAGGAAAAATAGCATCAAGAAAAACATGATGTCACTCATAGAGGAAGCGCTAACTTCCGGTGTGAGTTTATGTCTTCGTCTTAAGTTCATTATTTGCTTGGTTCTTCTAATAAGTCAATGAAATCAATTGACTCCGTTTCTAATTTCAAAATAATTTTATCAACCATTAAGTTTAAAATATGGTGACCAATGTATGCCAAAATACCAATGATTAAGCCAGCTGCAGAGGTAATCATTTTTTCATACAGTCCACCTGCAATTAATCCAATGCTGATATTATCAGACAATGAAATATTATAAAAGATTTTAATTACACCTGAAATTGTTCCAACGAAACCAAGCATCGGAGCAATACCAGCAATGATACCTAAAATGCTTATGTTGCGTTCGAGTTTAGCAACTTCTAATTTGCCAACATTTTCAATGGCACCTTCAATTTCTTTAATAGGTTTTCCAATTCTCAATAAACCTTTTTGTAGCATACGGCTAATGGGCGTATTGGATTGTTTACAAAGGCTTAAAGCATTTGTTAAATCACCTTGTTTAATTAATTCTCTTACTTGAAAAAGTAAGGTCGTCTCGTTTTTATTCGCTTTTCTTAAAGTGAAATATCTTTCAAAGAAAATATAGAAACCCATGATAGAAAGTGCGCCAATTGGATACATTACCCAACCGCCTTTAAGGATCAGCGATAACACGTTTAATTGTTCTGGAACAACAGTTTTTGCTACCGTAGGAATGTTTTGTGCTGCTTGAACCACTTGTTTGATGGTGTCTGCGCCAATGGTTTCTGTAATTTGTAATAAGGTCATGTTGATGAGATTATTGAATATGTAGGTAAAAAATCGGGTTAATTTGGTTGGCTAAAGTTAAATTTTCTTTTGCTTCTTTTAAAGTATCATAATCGCCAATAATGACACGGTATGTTTTTTTCAATTTAATGATTTTTGCTTCAAAACCAGTAAAGTTTAAATTCATTTGAGCGTTTTCAGCTGCAAGCTTATTCTTATAAACGCCGGCAACTAGCTGATATTTTTTAGGTGACCAAATATTTTCTGAAATAGCAGCAACTTCAACAGGTTGTATGCTAGTGTCGGAGTCTGTTAAACTATCGGAGTCAATGTCTATGGTCTCTTCGGCTAAAACGGCAATAGGATTCTTTTTCTTAAACACACGATTACTTTTGACAATTTGTGCAATGGGTACAATGGTATCAATTACAGGAACGTTTAACACGCTGTCTTTAGCAGTATTTATTGTGTCTGCGGCTTGAGGTATTGAAGCGGTAACTGCTTGCTTTAAGTTGGCACTTTTTTGTTTCGATAAAATACTTGGTCTTGAAACAATAAATAACGAGATATAAGCAATTAAAAATACCGAACTGGCAATGCTGATATTTCTCCAATTCCAGTTTTTAATTTGCGCGATTTTTTTTTCTTTCCAATCTGCTAATTTATTTTCTGAAACTAAATTACTTTCCGTGTTTGTGATTACATTTTCTTGCGGTTCTATTGTTGATTCAATAGGTGCTACTGTTTGAATTTTAATAGGGCTAAAACCGTAAGACGCTGCATCGATAGGGCTTTCTGCAACAGGGTTTAATTGCCAAATTCCATTATTAGCAACAATGGTACCAATTTGTGCTAAGTCAATTGACTCCCCTTTTGACAATGCTGATTTCCATTCTAAAACTAATTGTTCAATATTGTTTTGCGCTTCTTGAATGGTAATTCCCGCTTGTGTTGCTAAATGTTCTGCCAGTTGAAAGTCTTTGCAGTTAAGGTCTACTTCGAAAACCAAAAGGTGTTTTGCTGCATTTAAAACCGCTTCGTTATTTGAGAAATTAGCATGCACTTCTTTTTTACTAAAGCGTCCAAAGCCTTGAATCTCGAGGCTTTCGGATTTATTCAGTAATTCAGTAATTGCAAGTATTATTCTCTGATGCATCATTTTAAAAATTAAAACTTAAACCTAACATCGCTTGAAAGCCATAATTGTTATAGTAAAGATAACGTGCTCTTTCGTAATTTAAAATATTATTGAATTGGGTAAATACAGAAATAATTTTCGAGTATTTATAGTCAATTGCTAAGTTTAAATCAGTTCCGCCGTCAATGTTATTGATGGTACCTAATCGGTAATCAGGCGCTTTCATACTTGAATATGCAATCATGTCTAATTGCAACCTGAACTTGTCTGCAATGGCATAAGTTGCACCTGCATTTATCTCGTAAGTAGGGCGGTGGTATGCTTCTCGTAAAGTATCTGTTTGGTAGCTGTGAATGTTTAACTTTCCAAATAACCTCAATTTACTGTTGCTTTGGTGTGTCATTTCTGCAGAAAGGTGAAATGCACTTGCATTTTTTCCGTCGTAAATAATGGTGTATTTACGCAAATCACTTTGGTCAACTACAAAGTAGGCATCGTTTTCAGTTTGGCTCAAGTTTGCATTTAACAAGTAAGCTGTTTTGGTACCAATACTACCTCTTGCGCCTGCATAAAATGTTAGCTTTTCATTGGTATTTAAAATATTTACCGAACCAATAAAAGGGTTTTCTTGTGCAAATTGGTATAAGCTGTTTTTGTGCATTTTACCATTCATACCTGCAAAAGCAACCAATGATGCAGCTTTCCATTCATAGGTATATTTTACATTTGGATAAGCATGAAATGAACTGTTGTCGCCAGATTCAATGAAAGATATTAAACCAATGGTTAAAGTACCTTCGCCTTCTTTTAAACTTACGTTCGGGCTAAATTCCATTAAATTATTTTTGCTGGTGATGGCATTTTTTTCAGATTGACTAGCGTCTACACCAATTTTAAAATCATAAACATCATAGCTAAAATTTCCGCCAGTAATCATTCTGTTTTCTTTAGCAGTCCATGCATCATTAAGGCTGTAAGCATTGAAAAACACATCGTATTTTAATTTGCTGGTATTGTCAATGTTACTTACCAAGCTGGTTTGTAAGCTAATGATATCGTATTGTTGACGCGTGGTATCTTTTGAGAAAGTCAATGAATCATGGTTGTAGCCATAGTAGTTACTCACACCTCTGTTATAATTAAATGCCGCACTAAGGGTATTGCTGGTGTTCATTTTTTTAGCCCAAGCAGATAAATCATTGGTGCTATTGTTCATGTTGGCTACCTTGCTATTGCTTGCTGCGCGGTGGTTATAAGCCAAACCGGTTTGGTAATCTTTTGCTCGCAAATTGCTGATGTATAAATCTGCTAAGCTGTTTGAAAAATTACCTCCAGCAAGTCTTAAGTATGCAGGGTATATTTTGGTAATACTTTCAGATTTCATTTTCTCTGCTTCAACCGGGCTGGTTTTAGTTAAACTATCTAAACCGAAAATTATTTTTTGGTAATTTAAAGGTTCAATTTGAACTAAGTCAGTTTTTATTTCTGGGTTGGTGTTGATGCGTAAAGCTTCAGCCAATATGGGTTTATATGAACGAACCACATTCACCTGCTCCGACACGTTTTTTTGTGCAAAAGCCGAATGACTTAAAGTAGCAAGCGTAAAGAATAGTATATTTTTAGCTAAATTTTTCATGTCTATAATTGCTTTTTTATTTGCTGATTAAAAAAGATTCGAGTTTTGATTTTGCTTCTGTTACAATGTCATCGGAGCCTTCGTATTCATCAATGATCGATTGTAAAGTTGATTTTGCTTGAAAGTCGTTGCCTAATTTGTGGTAAGTATCTGCAAGTAAAATAAAGCCTTTGGCAACCCAATATTCATAAGATGGCACTTGGTTGCTTAAATCAAAACAAGCTTGTTGTGCAGGCAGATATTGCGCTTCGTCGAATAAAATTTGCGCTAAGTAATATTTTGCTTCCGCACCTACTGCTGTTTTTGTATTCTTAGTTACAATTTCAAATTCAGTGGCTGCAGCTTTTCGATTATTTTGTTTGTAATACAATTTACCTAAATACAAATGCGCTAAATTGATATCATCCGAAGCAGATTTTTCATAAGCTATAATTTTATTCGCATATGCGGCAGTTGCAATGGTATCGTTGAGGTTCATGTATGCACGCATAGCAGTTCCAATGGCTTCAGCATAGTTCTCTTTATATTCAGCAACTTCTTCTAGTTGTTTAAACAGTGCAGCAGCTTTGGTATATTCTTTATTTCTGAAGTTGATGCGGGCAGCTAATAATAAAGCTCTTTCTAAATAAGTCGTTTTGTTTTTTTTAATGATGAAATTGAAATCAATTAATGCTGCATCGTCTTTTACCACTTTCAAATAACATTCCGCTCTGTTTGCATGTGCTTCTGTGCTAAAAATTCCTTCAGGAAATTTTGTTAAATAAGAATTGAATCCGGCAATGGCATTGTCGTAGTCCGCTTTTAAATATCGCGTGTTTGCACTTTGGTAAGAGATAGAGTCCTGTGCGTTCGCGCTCACCGAGGCAAAAGGCAAAGATTTTAAATAAGTTAAATACTCTTCGCCAGTTCCTGCATCTACATAAATATTTTTGATGGCTAATAAAGCTTCTTTCGCTTCTTCGGTGCCTGGGTATTCTGTAATAATGGCTTTATAGCTGCTCAATGCCGACTCATCTTTTTCTTCATTATAATAAATCAAGCCTAAGCTCAAACGCGCCTTTGCCACATACCTAGATCCAGGATAAAGTTGAATTAAGTTGTTGAAATATAAAGTCGCATCGCTGTTATTGTTCATGCTGAAATAGCTATTTGCAATTTCAAAAGTAGCATCATCGGCGTAAGCAGATTTTGTATAGTTATTTAACACTTGTTTCAGTGTTACAATTTTATCGTTTTGTTTGCCTTGTAAACCTAAAATTATGCCCTTTTGAAACAATGCATAATCGGTGCCACCTATGTGGTCGTTTGCTATTTTATTGTATGAGAATAAGGCTTTGTCGTAATCTTTAATAACAAAATAACCATCGGCAATGCGCAAGGTTGCATCATTTATTTTTTTATTATCAATTACACTTGCCCTATCAATTCCTTTTAAAAATTTATCAAAGTAAAATACAGCCGATTTGTATTCTTCTTTTTTGAAATAAGTATATCCTAATTGGTAGTTTACTAAGTTGGCTAAGTCTGGCGCTGCCGCTGATGTTTGTGAGTACAATGAAAAATATTTCAGTGCATTATCGTAGTCGGCAAGTTGATAATAGCAATCTGCTTTCCAGTAATTGGCATTGGCAGAAATTCCTTTGTCGCCGTTTAAAACGTTTGCTTTGTTTAGTAATTCAATAGCGGCTTTGAGTTCTCCGTTATTAATAAGTTCAATCCCTCTGTAAAAATTAACTTTTTGTAAAGCCAAATTAGAAGCGGTTGATTTTTCTTCTAAGCCTTCTAATATAACAATGGCTTCTTTATAGTTTTTAGTAGAAAGCAAAGCTTCACCTAATAGCGATGCCGCTTCGTTCACATGTGCCGATTTTTTATATTTCTTTAAGAATGCCTGAAACGTTTCGATGGCGGTTTGGTTAAACTGCAATTCGTAAGAAAGTTTACCGTAATTAAAATTGGCTTCTTCTTTCACATTGTTTTCGAAAGGCAACCTGCCCGATTTCCAAAATGCATTACGTGCAGCTTGTTTGTCGTTTATGCCAATGTAGCTATGGCCCATTAAATACAGCGCATATTGGCTAAAAATGTTTTTACGTTCTGCAATTTGCTCGGCTGTTTTAATGCTCTCTGCGAATTTGCCCGATTGAAAGTATGCATTTGCTAGCTCATAACTTTCTTGGTCGTTGAGCGCTTGCTTTTTGCGCGCCAGTTCAAGGTAATTAATAGCTAACTCGAATTTTTTAGACAGGTTAGCACTCGAAGCAGCTAAAACTAAAATTTCTCTTTCATTTCTAAGTTTGGGTGTATTTAAAATACCAGCAGTATAGGTTAAAACCTCTTCATAATTTGGTAAGTCATAATTGATTTTAACAATTGTATATGGAATTACTTCCGCATAAGTTTTAGAATCTTTAAGCTTACTTAAACTTGCAAGTGCCTCTTTGTATTTTTTTATTTCATAATATGCAAGGCCTTCGTAATAAGTAGCAGGGTAGGCATATTTAGACGTATTACTTTTAACACGCTTTAAATTTACAATTGCTTTATCGAATTTTTTTTCCTGAAACAAAGCATAACCATTTCTAAAATGATATTCTAAACGTTGATTAGCAGAAAAGTTACTAGGGTCTGTTTTATTATACCATTCAATGGCTGCAGGGTAGTTAGCTTGGCGGTAATAAAAATTACCCAACTCAAATGAAGCAAGTTTGGCATTCGGGTTTTCAGGGTAATGCGTTACAAAATGCAATAAAAGGTTTACTGCATTATCGTTGAATAATTCAAGTCCACAAACCGCCGCGTAAAATTCTGCGTTGATTCTAAGCAGTGAAATATCCTTGCTGTCTTTCTCGTTTTTTTGTTGATCGATGGCTTTTTCCACCTCTTCAAATAACTTATGAGCGGCTACAAATTTTCTGTTATCGTATAAATTGAGCGCTTCTTTGTAGATTTTATCGGGGTCGGTATTTTTAGCGCTTTGTTGCGCAAAAGTGTTCTGAACTAAAACTAAGCTGAGCGCTGCTGCAATAATTGTACTTCTCATCATAAATTTTGGCAAATTGATAAAAACAAATCTATTATTTTCGGGCTCAAAACCTTCAGAATAAGGCAAGGAGATTTCCACATTTCTTAGTCAAAAAACGTAAAAAGGGCAATTTTAGTGTAAGAAAAAGAGGTTATTGTAGCCAGGTGCCGTATTGGTAAATAATTTTGATTTTGCTTGAACGCGAGATCAGGCCTGGGTTTAAGCCCATTTTACCTTCTGGAATAGCAGTTTTAAGTTGCGCATAATAATTTACCCATGCTGGAAAATAGCTATTGCTACCAGGTTGTTTATAAGTCATGGGTTGGCATTTAAAAAGTGGCTTTCCATTTGGAGAATGTAGGAAAACGGCATAAATAAGTTCCGAGCAATAGAGCGAATCGTTGTTGGGTAAGAAACGGTCGTCGTATGGAATGCCTAGGCTGGCAATGGCTAAGCTGCAAGCATTTTCAATGCTATGTTGGTGTTTTTTTCGAAGCCTTCCAGCAAACACCCTTGGTCGGTGTTGTTCATCAACACTTCTGTTTAAGAAACTATCGAGGCTGGTAAATTTCACTTTAGAACCAATGGCTTCGATCACTCCTAATTGGTTTTGGTAATTAACCACAATTCCCACATGCGAAAAGTCTTGCCCTTTGTAGCCTTTGGTAACGGCATTTATGGCATCGCAAAGTGGGCCGCAATGTAGGTCTTGAAAAACAATGTCGCCCGCCTTAAATTGTTGAGCTTGTAGCGTAAAAATACTAGTACAAAAAAATAAAAATGCAATAAGTGTTTTGCGCAACATTATTTCTTTTTGATTTTCGTACGATAAGTTTCTTCGTCGAAACCTAAAATAATTGTATTACCTACTTCTATAATTGGTCTTTTAATAACAGAAGTTTTTTCTACCATAAGTGCAATTGCTTTCTTTTCAGAAGTAATGCTGGCTTGTGTTTCAGCGTCTAGCATTCTCCAGGTAGTTCCTTTTTTATTGACTAAAGCTTCCCATCCAACTAGGTCAATCCATTTTTTTAATTGCGCGGCGGTTACGCCTAGTTTTTTAAAATCATGAAACTCAATCTCTATTTTATGTTGCTTTAACCAATCGATTGATTTTTTAACCGTGTTGCAATTTGGGATGCCGTAAACTTTCATGTGTTTTTAAATTAAACTCGAAAATACAAAATGCATTTTAATTATTTCTTGAAAACCTTGTCGTCAATGCCTTTGTTAATTTGAACATTGCTAAAACGAATGTCAATGCTTCCGGTTTTAGCTTGGTTTGCGGTGAGTGTGCTGGCACTTTTGGTTTTATTGACATCGGCAGCAATGGCTTTCGGAATTTTAAACTTTTTCACATCAACCGTAAATAACAAATGATTAGGTAAGCCGTAGGCCTTCCCAGTGGCATCGTATTGGTAATTAATAAGCAAATTTCCATTGCTCTTTGTCGTTAATTGCGACTTTAAAACAATGGCGTTTTTGGTGTCAACCCAAAATTTTCCAATAATTAAATCGTTGTTGTCGTTGTTTGGAATAAGGTGAATAATTTGCGTAGCTGTTTGGTCTATGGTTTCGTTGCCTGCTAAAACAGCTAAATAACTATTGCTGTCTTTTAAAATATTAGCTAAATCTGAAAAGCCTTGTTTGGGTAAAATGGCAATTCCTTTTGCAACCATTTTAAATTGATTGGGTTGTTTAAAATATATTTTAGCATTCACAGGCATAATCTTAATTAATGGAATATCCGAACGAATGTTTACCTCTGCGGTATAATCTTTTAGCTTCATGAGTTTTTCATAAACTAGCTGTAAGCTTTTATTTGCAGTAGGTGTGGCGTTTATAATATTTATAGAAGATACTAAAAACAAAAACAATAAAGTGTATTTTTTGAATTTTATACTCATGATAAAATGTCTTTTTTGTTAAAGTGATAAATGGAAATACTTAGAAAAATTCCGATGTGTGCAAATAAAATTACAACAGATTCTTTGATGGCTTGAATAGGTAAGGGGTTATCAAAAAAACTACGCCAAGCAGCCATGTGAGTTGTAAAAAGATAAGGTCTAATGTTGTCGAATACAGGAACGTCTAGTGTGCCAATGATGGTAAATAAAATAATTACAGACATGGTACTTACAATTGGCCCGATAGAATTATCTGAAAAGCAAGACAGCATAATAGACAGAGTTGCTACTGTAGCAAGCGCTAAAAATGCAGTCATAAAGCCTCCTAAAAATCGCCATGCTATGTCATTCGCTTGAATAATTACTAAGCCGTCGCTGTTCAAAACCATTAAGTCGCCATCGCCAAACAGCCACCTGCCAACTATTACCGCTAAAAAGCCCATCCATAATAAAATAAAGAAAGTATAGATTAAACCTGCTGCATATTTAGACAATAAAATTTTCGTTCTTGAAATGGGTTTGGTGAGAAGCATTCTAATGGTACCCATTGCTGCTTCACCAGAAATTAAATCGCCAGTTACTAAAGCAACCAAAAGTGGAATTTGCACAATTAGCATTTGTAAAATGATGAATGCCATTAAATTCCCATTCATAATATTTCCTTCAAAGTTGAGGGTTTGTTCAAAAGATGCAGTAATGAAAGAAATATAAGCAGGGCCATCAATTTTCATGGCAAATAAAATAATGCCCACTAAAACCGTAATGGCTGCAATGCTAATATAACTGCGGGGTTTAGCGGCAATCTTTATAAATTCGTTGTATGTATTTTTTAGAAACATTATGCGTTGGTTAATTTTAAAAAGTAGTCTTCCAATTTCCTTTTACTACTCACATTATAAACAAGTATACCGCCCTTAGAGAGGCTATCTATGCAATTAGGAATTTCATTTTTATCAATAGTAATGGAAATATTGAATTGGTCAATTTTTTGAACTGCAGGATAATTTACAAGTAACTGCAAACTTTTTTCAGCGTCTGACACTTCCATTGCTACAATTAATTCTTCCTGTTGGAGTAGTTCATTTACTCTGCCTTCTACAACAGAAATACCTTTATTAATAATGACCATTCGATTGGCAATTAATTCAATTTCTGAAAGTATATGAGAAGACAAAACAACAGTTTTATGAAACTCATTTTTCAGGTCTAAAATTAAATTTCTAATATCAATGATGCCCTGAGGATCAAGGCCTGTAGTGGGTTCGTCTAAAATAATTAAGTCGGGATTGTGTAATAAAGTTTGTGCAATGCCCAATCTTTGTTTCATGCCATGAGAAAAACCGCTTACTTTATCTTTTTCTCTGCCTTGTAAACCTACAAAAGAAAGCATTTTATGAAGATTTTTTTTGCTCACATCTGCTCCGGCAATTCTACCAAAAATAGCCAAATTACTTTCGGCCGATAAATATTTATAGAAGTCGGGCTTTTCTACAATGCAACCAATTTTGCTGAGCGCTTCTTTGCGATGCGTTTTAATATCGTGACCAAATAAACGAATACTTCCGGAAGATGCGTTGATGAGGGAAAGCATGCAACGGATGGTGGTGCTTTTTCCGGCACCATTAGGACCTAAAATGCCGTAAACGTCGCCTTTGTTTACGGTTATGTTTACATCTCTTACCGCTTGAAAACTGCCATAGTTTTTAGCTAAATGTGAAATGCTGATAATTGATTCTTCCATGATTGTGATTTACCCTTAGCTAACAATGAAAGTATAGTTTAGTTTTTATTAATTACGCTGAAGGTTATAGGAGTTAAAATTTATCAATAGCACCAAGCCCAAACAGTGCAAAATCATACTTTATAGGGTCGATAGGGTCGAAGCTGCGTAAAATTAGATCAATTTCTTGCACCGCTTTTGCATCATTCTGCGTTCTGTGTAATAAACCCAATTTTCTGGCAATATTTCCAGTGTGCACGTCTAATGGTAAACTCAATTGAGCTGGTTTAATAGTGTTATTCCAAATACCAAAATCTACACCTCTGTTATCTGTCCTTACAAACCATCTCAGCATCATGTTTATTCGTTTTGCCGAACTGCCCTTGTTTGGATCGCTCACATGTTTTTCTGTGCGTGCTAAATGATCGATACTAAAAAACAAACGCTTAAACTCTGCTATAGCAGGCTGCATAGAATCATTGGTTGCAGCGCTTGCAAATATATTTTCCATCCCTCCCAAGTTTTTATATATGTTTCTAATACATTTAATAAAAACCCGAAGGTCATCACTATTAAAAGTGCGATGCACAAATTGTAATTTATTTATCTCCTTATTAGTAGCATTCATCACATAATCGAATGGGCTTTCGCCCATATCATCCATTAATTTATTGGCGTTTTGGAGTATACTTTTCCTATTGCCCCAAGCAATAGTTGCCGCTAAGAAGCCCGCAACCTCTATGTCTTCTTTTAAACTGAATCTGTGTGGAATGGAAATAGGGTCGAGGTCAATAAAATTAATCCTATTGAATTCATCGACCTTTTCGTCTAAAAAAGATTTTATGTTATTTATATCTGCAGCATCAAGCATGGTATTCAAAGGTAATAGATTTTGTATAATATAAATTGCTTTGGAATCTCCCAACTTTTGAATTTAAGCATATTTTTTTCGATTTTATCTGGAAAGAAAATTCGTGTTTTTAACTAATAATTTAATTTCCCAAACCGGTTAATCTCAGCTTTTATTTTGTGAAACATAAATTTCGTGTTCAATTATTAAATTAACATATAATATTGATAATTAATACTTTATAATTTTTATATTCTCTAATCCAATATTTATTTTTTCAAAATATACTGCATATGATGTATTGATATTGTGTCAAATAGGCTTCATCTTTAATTAAGATGGAGTTGCCGAAAATCCAATAAAGAGTAGGCTTAAACTAAACAATTATTTTATGAAGAAAATTATTTTAATATTATTTGTTTTTTTCTCAATAAGTATAGTAGCAGAAAAAATATATGCAGATGGCAGAGCAAATAAAAATCGAAATTGTCTTTTTGGATGTATAAATCCAAGGTATAAGGCAATTAGTGAAATACGAAGAGTAAATGATAATATGGAAATTGAGTATCAAAGAGATTGCAAGTGTTCTGGTCAAGCAAATGCTTATACACATCATGGAATAAAACCACAAGGGCCCTATGCGATGTGTTATACACATATAAATTCTTCAAAATCATGGTTTGAAGTTGAAGTTATTGGTAATATTTATTATCCAGGTTTTAATCCTTATAAGAATTTCAACAGATTGATCTTGCCTACAGATTCAACTGATGGAGAAACATCTATGAAGATAGAATCATATCATAGATTTGCAGATATAGAAAATTCAAATGATATCGTAATCGATTCTATTGTTGGATATATGAGATTGAAAAATAGAAATGGCAGCACTTTATATTCAAGGTATGAATTTGCTATTTGGTCACTTGATAATTCTGAGGATACCCTTAGAACAGAAGAGAAAACACTTTGGAAATCTACTCTTACTTTAACTGATGGTAAAGTTTATGGAACTGGGCTTTTCTATAATGATAATTATTATTCTATTAAGGAAACCGATTCTGGGACTGTACTTTTTATAAATGTAAATCAAGAAATTGGTGTTGATATCAATGAAGCAGAAGATATTAGTGTAGAGGAATGGGTAGATGTACAATCAGATTATTCAGAAGAATCTGCTCGTTTTATTAATCCAAAAGAAGCGGATGAAATTTATAGTAATTTGTTAAATGAATATTCATTAAATAAATTCAACATTTTCCCTAATCCTTCAAATAATAATTTTAGAGT
>JBDKFN010000017.1:0-27772 GCA_039798705.1 Bacteroidota bacterium | reverse complement strand
AAATAATTCAAACGATTCAAACTTGTAAATAAGTAATGGATCTTTTTGTTCGTAAACTGCGTTTTGAACAGATTGTTTTAGCTCATCCATTTCACGTAGATGTTCTTTCCATGCTTCGTCAATTAATGCAAGAGAAACAGATCTTTCAAAATCTTTAACTAATTCTTTGCCTTTAGTTTCAAAAGCTTTTTTCAAATTACTGGTAATTTGAATTTGTTTACTTCCATCTGAAAAAGGAACCACAATATTTTCAATTGTTTGTCCTCTGGTTTCGTAAATATCTTTCAATACAGGCAAGGTGCTTTCTGCAAGTCTACTTGACTTACGTTTATAAAATGTAGAAAGCTCTTGATATAATTCCTCGGCTATATCTGCTGATTTTTTATTTAAAAAGTCATCTTCTGAAATACTGATATCTGCAGAGAATAAACGAATAATTTCTAAACGGAAGCCTTCGTAATTTCTCTCTTCTTGATATTGAATGCTCAACTCTTCACATAAGTCAACAATCATATCGTCTAAATCAACATCTAATCTTTCGCCAAATAATGCATTTAATCTTTTCTTGTAAATTACAGTTCTTTGTGAATTCATGACATCATCATATTCAAGTAAACGCTTACGAATACCAAAGTTGTTTTCTTCCACTTTCATTTGCGCACGTTCAATAGATTTAGTAATCATAGAATGTTGAATAACTTCACCTTCTTCTAAGCCCATTCTATCCATTAAAGATGCAATTCTTTGAGAGCCGAACATGCGCATCAAATCATCTTCTAACGATACAAAGAATTGCGTAGTACCTGGATCTCCTTGTCTACCTGCTCTACCTCTTAACTGTCTGTCAACACGTCTAGATTCGTGTCTTTCGGTTCCTATAATAGCTAAACCACCTGCGTCTTTTACGCCTGGGCCTAACTTAATATCCGTTCCCCTACCAGCCATGTTGGTTGCTATGGTTACCGTTCCTGCTAAACCTGCTTCTGCAACAATGTCTGCTTCACGTTGGTGTAACTTCGCATTTAACACATTGTGTTTAATGCCTCTTAGCTTTAACATTCTACTCAATAATTCAGAAATTTCAACCGATGTGGTACCCACTAAAACAGGTCTACCGTTTGCAGTTAACGTAACAATTTCTTCTACAACCGCATTGTACTTTTCTCTTTTTGTTTTATATACTTTGTCTTCGCTGTCTTTTCTCGCAATAGCTCTATTGGTTGGAATTTCAACTACGTCTAATTTATAAATCTCCCAGAACTCTCCAGATTCAGTAGTTGCAGTACCTGTCATACCACAAAGTTTATGGTACATCCTGAAATAGTTTTGTAAGGTAATGGTTGCAAATGTTTGAGTTGCATCTTCAACTTTTACATTTTCTTTAGCTTCAATAGCTTGGTGTAAACCATCTGAATAACGACGGCCTTCCATAATTCGACCTGTTTGTTCGTCAACTATTTTAATTTTTCCACCATCAATAATATACTCTACATCTTTTTCGAAAAGGGTATATGCTTTTAATAATTGATTTACTGAGTGAATACGTTCAGACTTAATAGAGAAGTCGCGCATCAATTCGTCTTTACGTGTTATTTTCTCCGCATCAGATAAATTGGTTTTTTCTAATTCTGCTAGTTCGCTTCCTACATCTGGTAAAATAAAGAAACTGGCATCTTCACCACTTGCCGTAATTAATTCAATTCCTTTTTCTGTTAATTCAATTGAATTATTTTTTTCATCAATCACAAAGAAAAGCTCGGCATCTACCTTTACCATTTCTTTTTGTTGATCTTGCATGTAGAAGTTTTCCGTTTTAGTTAGGATTTGTTTATTTCCTGTTTCACTTAAAAATTTAATAAGCGCTTTGCTTTTTGGTAAACCTCTGTAACATCTTAACAATGCTAATCCGCCTTGTTCTGTTTTGTTTTCAGCAATTAACTTTTTAGCTTCAAGTATAGCGGTGTTAATGAAATTTTTCTGTGCATTTACTAAACGTTCAATTCTAGGTTTTAAGTCGTAGAACTCATGTTCATTGCCTCTTGGAATTGGACCTGAAATAATTAATGGGGTTCTAGCATCATCAATTAATACAGAGTCAACCTCATCAACCATTGCAAAGTGTAATTTTCTTTGCACTAATTCTTCTGGCGTTCTAGCCATGTTATCTCTTAAATAATCAAAACCAAATTCATTGTTGGTTCCAAATGTGATATCTGCTTGATAAGCTTTTCTACGTTCTTCTGAATTAGGTTGGTGTTTATCGATACAATCAACACTGATGCCATGGAACTCGTACAATGGTCCCATCCACTCACTGTCACGTCTAGCTAAATAATCATTGACGGTTACAATGTGTACACCTTTTCCTGCTAGTGCATTTAAATATGCTGGTAAAGTAGCAACCAACGTTTTTCCTTCACCTGTTCCCATCTCAGAAATTTTTCCTTGATGTAAAACAATACCGCCAATTATTTGCACATCGTAATGCACCATGTCCCAAGTCATTGGGTTACCGGCCGCAATCCATGTTCTGTTATGTCTAGCTTTATCCCCAATAATTTCTACGTTGCTTTTTTCCGCTGCAAGATTTCTATCCATTGCGGTAGCAGTAACTTCAATAAATTCATTGCCTGAAAATCTTTTAGCAGTTTCCTTAACCACCGCATAGGCAGTTGGTAAAATTTCTAATAAGACCTCTTCAATTAATTTATTTTCATCTTTTTCAAGTTTATCAATGCTATCATATAAAGCAACTTTTTCAGACATCTCCATGTCAACATCGTTTTCAATGCGCAACTTTATTTCGGCAATTTCCGAAGAGACCTCTTTGATATGATTTTGAATTTGACTTCTGAAATTTGTAGTATAAGCTCTTAATTCATCATTGCTGATGCCTTGGATTTTTTCAAATTCAATTTTAGCTTTTTCTAAAAGCGGTGTTATTTCTTTAATATCTCTTGCAGATTTACTTCCAAAAATTTTTGATATTAAAGCGCTTACAATATTTGACATATAATTATTTTAAGATTCATTCATGTTTTACCAAAACGGTGCCATTTACAAATAATAGACAGTTTGGCATGTGAATGCCAAAAATACTACATATTAGCCATTTTTTGATAGAAAATACCAATAATTTCTCCTAAAAATAAACGCTATAATTTTCTATTTTTACAAAAAATTAAAGCATGAACATTTTATTATTAGGTTCTGGTGGTAGAGAATCGACTTTTGCAATGAAATTAGCCGAAAGCAAGTCTTGTGAAAAGCTATTTATTGCACCCGGAAATGCTGGAACCACTGCGTTTGGTACGAATGTGAATATTTCTGTAAATGATTTTGCTGAAATCAAAAGCCTTTGTATTGCTCAAGATATCAATTTAGTATTAGTGGGTCCTGAAGATCCGTTGGTAAATGGTATTGTTGATTATTTTGCTGATGATGAAGAATTGGTTCATATTCCAGTAATTGGACCATCCAAAGAAGGCGCACAATTAGAAGGAAGCAAAGATTTTTCAAAGCGTTTTATGCAACGCCATGCTATTCCAACAGCAGCTTACGAAACATTTACAAAAGAAGATTTAGATAAAGGCTTAGCTTATTTAGAGAATCATTCATTGCCAGTTGTTTTAAAAGCAGACGGATTAGCAGCAGGTAAAGGCGTTTTAATATGTAACTCAATTGAAGAAGCAAAACAAGAACTAACACTCATGTTAGCTGAAGCTAAATTTGGAGAAGCAAGTCAAAAAGTTGTTATTGAAGAATTTTTAGCAGGCATTGAATTATCTGTTTTTGTTTTAACAGATGGCTTTAGTTATAAAATACTTCCTTCTGCAAAAGATTATAAAAGAATTGGCGAAGCAGATACAGGATTGAATACTGGTGGCATGGGATCTATTTCTCCTGTTCCATTTGCAGACGATGTATTTCTTCAAAAAGTAGAAGATAGAATTGTAATTCCAAGTATGGAAGGTTTAGCTGCTGAAAATATTGACTATAAAGGATTTTTATTTATCGGCCTGATGAATGTAGCTGGAGAGCCCATGGTAATTGAATACAATGTGCGTATGGGAGATCCAGAAACAGAGAGTGTAATTCCAAGAATTCAAAATGATTTCTTGGAACTTATGCATGCCGTAGCAGATGAAAGATTAGAAAGTCAAAACATACTAATAGACCCAAGACATGCAGCTACAGTGATGTTGGTGGCAGGTGGATATCCAGGTGAATATGAAAAAGGAAAAGTGATTACACATTTAACACCGATGGAAGATGCATATATTTTTCATGCTGGAACTAAATTAGCAAATGAAACTGTAGTCACCAATGGAGGTCGAGTAATTGCAGTTACTGCCTTAAATCACGATCCAAAAATTGCATTAGAGAATGCCAATACATTGGCTAATCAGATTCAATTTGAAGGAAAATATTTCAGAACAGATATCGGAAAAGATTTAGCCATTTATAGATAATTATATGAACCAATTTTTAGGATATTTTTTTAGAAAAAAAGACGCATCACGACCAACTAATTTCAATATTAGAGCGATGCATTTCATCAATAAAATGAGCATTGCTATTTTTATTGTTGGTTTGTTGATTTATATCATCAAGAAATTTTCATCTTAAGTATATGAAAAAAATAATCATCACAAACGAAGCACCAGCTCCTATTGGGCCCTATAATCAAGCGGTTCAGGCAGGAGACATGTTATTTATCTCTGGCCAAATTGCCATCAATCCAGAAAATGGGCAATTGTTAGCTGGTGATCTTTCAATAGAAACCTATCAAGTCATGGCTAATTTGAAAGCAATTTTAAAAGAAGCCGGCATGGATTTTTCAAATGTGGTTAAAACAAGTATTTTCTTGTCGGATATGGCGCATTTTACGCAGGTAAATGAGATTTATCAAAAATATTTTGATGGAGATTTTCCCGCAAGAGAAACCGTTGCAGTACTTGGATTACCAAGAAATGTCAACGTTGAAATTTCGATGATCGCATCAAAGTAGGAATACTCAAAAAAAATTATATACCTTTACATTTCTCACGGGGGTGGCATTTAAATGTCTGAGATTATACCCATTGAACCTGATCTGGATAATGCCAGCGAAGGGAAGAGGCATAAAACATTTACTAATTAGTTCCCCGTCTAATTAGGGTTTTATAAAAATATAAAAATGAAATTCTCGAAATCATTAATTGTTATACTGCTGGTATTATGTAGCAATGTAATTGCTTTTGCACAAAATTTTAAAGGAATTGTAAACGATCAAGAAGGCCATGTGTTAGCTGGGGCAACCATTGTAGTAGAAAACGCTGTTTTACTAACCAATAGCAAAGGGGTGTTTTTCATCAATAAGAAGCCTAACGAAATGGTGCGTTTAAAAATTTCTATGTTAGGATTTGAAACTTTAGTTCAACAAATTAAAGAAGAAACTGAATTAACCTTTCAATTGAAATCATCAATCAAAGAAGTTGAACAGGTACTTGTTAGCGCACAAAAACTACAAGAAAATTCAGCAGCAACCTATGACAACATTCAGCAAAAAGATATTGCAAAAAATAATTTGGGACAAGATTTGCCTTATCTTTTAAATCAAATTCCATCAACAGTTATCACATCTGATGCGGGAACGGGTATCGGTTATACAGGCATCAGAATAAGAGGAAGCGATGCCACAAGAACGAATGTGACCATTAATGGTATTCCATTAAATGATGCTGAATCGCAGGGTACATTTTTAGTGAACTTACCAGATTTAGCCTCTTCAATTGACAACATGCAAATTCAAAGAGGAGTTGGCAGTTCGACTAATGGTGCAGGTGCTTTTGGAGCAAGTATAAATATTCAAACAGAAAAAATAAACGATACTGCTGGTGCGGAAATTACCAGAGGAGTGGGAAGCTTTGGCACCAAAAGATTAGTGGGAAAATTTAGTACAGGCCAATTGAAAAATAATTGGAGTTTTTCTGGAAGGGCATCTGCTATTGAATCTAACGGATACATAGATAACAGCGCAGCTAAGTTAAATTCCTATTTTGCAACAGCTAATTATGTTGGAACTAAATCTGTTTTAAAATTAAATTATATTTCTGGAGCCGAAAAAACATTTCTCGCTTGGGAAGGTGTTCCTGTAGATTCTATTAAAACAAATAGTACTTTTAATCCTATAGCTGCTAATTACAAAGATCAATACGACAGTTATACACAATCACATTATCAACTTTTTTATACTCGATTAATTAACGCACATTCGAGTTATAATTTTGGCTTACATGTTACCAAAGGCAAAGGGTTTTTTCAGGAATTTAAATTCGATCAAGCATTTTCAAGCATTGGTTTTGATACTTTATTTACCGGACAAGACACCATCAACAGTACTAATTTATTGAGAAGAAGATGGCTAGATAATACTTTCAAAGGTTTTGTATTTTCTTATCAAAACAGAATCAATGAGCAATTAAATTTACAAGTGGGCGCATCAGCAAACACCTATAATGGCAATCATTTTGCTGAAGTTGTTTGGGCTCAGTTTGCTTCGCAGAGTTTACCTATGCATCATATATTTGATGGTACAGGTTTGAAAAAAGAAGCAAACGTATATTTCAAATTAGATTATCAATTAAAGCAAAACTTGAATGCATTTATTGATTTGCAAACACGTGCCATTCGTTACCAATTAGGAGGTTCCAATATTAATTTAATTGATGTTTCGCAACAGCATCGCTATTTATTCTTCAATCCTAAAATTGGTATATCGTTTAGTCCTACTATTCACGATGTTTTATATTTTTCCTATAGTATTGCAAATAAAGAGCCCAATAGAGATGATTTAATTGGTAATTTATTTAGAACGCAAAAAGCTAAATCTGAAAAATTAGCAGATTTAGAATTGGGTTGGAAATATCAAGCTAACAGATTGAATTCTGCATTGAATCTTTTTTATATGAACTATCGCGACCAGTTAATTCCTACAGGAAGGTTGAATGATGTTGGCGAATCTATTAGAGAGAATTGTGCAAATAGTTTCCGCTTAGGTGTAGAATGGTCAAGCCTTTGGGCAGTTACTAATAGGTTTAATATTGCTGCAAATGTTGCGCTCAGTGCTAATAAAATTAAAGAATACACCGAGGTGTTATATGATTATGATGCAAATACTTATGCGGTTATAGATACAATTGATCAAAAATTTCAGCGCACAAATATTGCATATTCTCCCAATGTTATTTTGGGTGCTGCCTTAACTTATCGATTAACAAACCACATTGGTTTAAGCTTACAAAATAAATATGTTGGAAAGCAGTATTTAGATAATACATCGTCATCAGATAAAATGATCAAAGCATTTTTTGTTAATGATTTAGTTTTAAATTATCAAAAACCACTTCGAAATAGAACCACCTTAGCAATAGATTTTAAAGTTGCTAATTTGTTAAACAGAAAATATGTGGCAAATGGTTATACCTATTCTTATTTAGTTGGTGGCGAAAAAACAACTGCTGTTTATTATTACCCACAGGCAACTAGGTCGTTTTTATTAGCTTTGAGCATCAAATTTTAATGTAGAGAACTTAGTTCTCTACATTTTAGAAGTATAACTTGCAAATGGAATTAACATTTCTTCTAATGATATTCCTCCATGCTGAAAAGTGTTAGCAAAGAAATTCGCAAAATGATTATAGTTGTTTTGGTAAACAAAATACGTATCGTTTTTGGCAAAAATATAAGTCTGACTCATATTTACTTTTGGTAAAAATGCATCTGATGGATTTTTAATTTCTAATACATCTTTTGCAATGTAATTTAGGTTTTTTCCTTGCTTATACCTCAGGTTACTGTTAACCGATCGATCTCCAATAACTTTGCTTGGTGTTTTTACCCTTATGGTTCCGTGGTCTGTTGTAATCACTAACCTTGCATTTTTCTGTGCTATTTTTTTTATTATTTCTAACAAAGGAGAATGTTCAAACCACGAATAAGTGAGTGACCTGTAAGCCGATTCATCTGGCGCAAGCTCTTTGATCATATCCATCTCTGTTCTTGCATGAGACAGCATATCGACAAAATTATATACGATGACATTTAAATCATGTTTAAATAATCGATGTAAATTTTCTACTAAATCTTTACCCTGTTCGTTTGTCGTAATTTTATGATAGCTACTTTTGATTTCTTTTCTAGCTCTTTGTAAGTGATCAACTAAAAATTCTTCTTCATGTAAATTTTTTCCGCCTTCATCTTCATCATTTTTCCAAAGTTTTGGAAAACGTTTTTCCATTTCACTAGGTAACATACCAGAGAATATGGCATTTCTAGCATATTGCGTAGCTGTAGGTAAAATACTTACATAAAGTTCTTCTTCCTCTAGTCTAAAATGCTCGTTTACCAATGGAGCAATTATTTTCCATTGGTCATATCTCAAATTATCTATGAGAATAAAAAACGTAGGTTGAGATTCAGATAAATTAGGTAGTACTTTTTTGCGAAGAACGCTGTGTGACATAACAGGCGCCTTGTCTGGGTTTTGTAACCAAGACAAATAGTTTTTCTCTACAAATTTTGAAAACATGGCGTTGGCTTCCGACTTTTGTAAAGTTAAAATCTCATGCATGCCAGCATCTTCTAATTGCTCTAATTCTAATTCCCAAAAAACAAGTTTTCTGTATGCATCCATCCATTCGCTGATATTTTGAACATCATTGAGTTGCATGCCTAAATTTCTAAATTCTTGTTGATAGGCCGAAGTAGTTTTTTCGGTAACTAATCTTTTATTGTCTAATATTTTTTTAATTGTTAATAGAATTTGTTTTGGATTAACTGGTTTAATTAAATAATCAGCAATTTTTTTCCCAATGGCATCTTCCATTAAATATTCTTCTTCATTTTTTGTAATGAGCACCACTGGAATATCAGAATTGAAATTTTTAATTTCAACTAACGTTTCTAATCCTGTTAATCCGGGCATATTCTCATCTAAGAAAACCAAATCATAATAATTATTCTTGATAAGATCGATGGCATCCGATCCATTTGTTACTGTTTTAACTTGGTAACCTTTCTCATTAAGAAATAAAATATGGGGCTTTAAAAGATCTATTTCGTCATCTGCCCATAATATCATCGTTTCTTGCATCTTTCTTTTTTCTTATTGTTAAATTTAACAACTTTACCTTCATTTTATTATCCTATTTCCATTGAACAAGAAGAAATTATTTAACGACCCGGTTTATGGCTTTGTAAGTATTGCTTACGAAAGCTTATTCGACTTAATAGAACATCCTTATTTTCAGCGTTTAAGAAATATTAAACAGTTGGGTTTAACCCATTTGGTTTATCCGGGCGCATTACATACTCGTTTCCACCATGCATTAGGTGCTATGCATTTAATGGGCATTGCTTTAGAGACTTTAAAAAACAAAGGAATTGCGATAACAGATCAAGAGGCAGAAGCAGTTACCATTGCAATCTTGTTACATGATATTGGACATGGACCTTTTTCACATGCATTAGAAAGTTGTATTGTTCCAGGTGTAGAACACGAAGCGTTATCTGTTTTAATTATGAACAGATTAAACAAACAATTCAACGGAAAACTAACATTGGCGATTGCAATTTTTGAAAACAAATATGAAAAGAAATTTTTACACCAATTAGTATCTAGTCAATTAGACATGGATCGTTTAGACTATTTGAATAGAGATAGTTTTTACACAGGTGTTTCAGAAGGCGTTATTGGATTTGATCGTATTTTGAAAATGTTGAATGTGGTAAATGATGAATTAGTAGTGGAAGAAAAAGGTATTTATTCTATTGAAAAGTTTTTGATTTCAAGAAGACTAATGTACTGGCAAGTATATTTACATAAAACAGTAATAGCCGCAGAACAATTACTAGTTAAAATTTTCAAACGCGCTAAAACACTTGCAAACAGTGGAGTTCCTTTATTTGCAAGTCCTGCTTTCAGTTTATTATTAGCTAATGATATCAGTACTAAAGAATTTTATCAAAACGAATTGTATTTAGATGCTTTTATGAAATTAGATGATAGCGATTTGTTTTCTGCGATTAAAGTTTGGTCCGAACAGGAAGATCCTATTTTAGCAAAACTTTGCAAACTTTTAATTGATAGAAAATTATTTGCAATTGAATTACAAAATGAACCATTTGAAAGTGCTAAAATTATTTCGCATCAAGAAAAATTAGTATTTGATTTTCCTTTATCAGATGCAGAAAAAGAATATTTTGTTTTTTCCGGAAAGATTACGAACAATGCATACAATATGGAAGTCGGCAAAATTAATATTTTAAAAAAATCTACTGGTTTAATCGATATCGCTGATGCTTCAGATAATTTAAATCTTTCTGCATTGAGTAAAACAGTTGAAAAGTATTTCATTTGCTATCCAAAATAAGGTTTTCGTTCCTTTCATATTTGTAACTTTAACGGATAATTTTATCTTTGTATAATGCAATTTACGGCTCAAGATATTTGTTTAATGCTCCAAGGAGAGTTGGATGGTAATCCAGCTGAGGTAGTGAGTGCGTTATCAAAAATTGAAGAAGGGAAAAAAGGAACACTTTCATTTCTCTCGAATCCTAAATACGAACATTTCCTTTATACAACGGAGGCTTCTGTTGTAATTGTAAATAAATCCCTAAAATTAGAAAAGCCTGTAAAAGCAACTTTAGTAAAAGTTGATAACGCATATACCGCTTTCTCTGTATTGTTAGAAAAATACAATACCATCAAACTAAATAAGTCTGGAATTGAACAACCAAGTTTCATAAGTGAATCGGCTACAATTGGCTCAAACTGCTATGTTGGGGCTTTTGCTTATATTGGTAATAATGTCAGCATAGGCAACAATGTTAAAATTTACCCTCAAGTTTTTGTAGGTGATAACGTAACCATTGCAGACGATACTACCTTGTTTGCAGGGGTGAAAGTATATTCAGATTGTGTATTGGGTAAAGGAGTAATCATTCATGCTGGTTCTGTAATTGGAAGCGATGGTTTCGGTTTTGCACCACAAGCGGATGGAACATATCAGAAAATTGCACAAATTGGAAATGTCATTATAGAAGACATGGTGGAAATTGGTTCTAATACCAGTATTGACCGTGCAACTATGGGTTCTACAATAATTAGATCTGGTGTTAAGCTAGACAACCTAATTCAAGTTGCACATAACGTAGAAATAGGAAAAAATACTGTTATCGCCTCTCAAACTGGCATTTCAGGAAGCACACATATTGCAGAAAACGTTGTTTTAGGCGGCCAAGTAGGTGTTGCAGGTCATATTCATGTTGCTAAAGGTTCCCAAATTGCAGCACAATCGGGAATTACGAAAACGGTAACCATTGAAAACAAGCAATGGGGAGGCTCTCCACTGGCTCTTTTCCGCGATTCTCTTAAAAATCAAGCGGTTTATCGTAGGCTTCCAGACCTTGAAAAACGCATTGAGGAGCTTGAACAGCAGCTCAAGCAAAAGCAATCATAATTTAATCGTTCAAACATTTTGTATAAAGGCAGTTTCTAGATACATTTGCCAGAATAATTCTTGCTGATGAATCTAAAACAAACTACCATTAAAGCTCCTGTAACTGTAAAAGGAGTTGGTTTACATACGGGTAAAGAAGTTACCATGACTTTTAAACCTGCAGCCGAAAATCATGGTTATAAGTTTCAACGCGTTGATCTACCTGGTGCGCCAATTATTGATGCGGATGTAGACAATGTAACTGATACTTCTAGGGGAACCACCATTACTCAAAATGGAGCAAGTGTTTCTACAGTAGAACATACCTTAGCAGCCTTAGCAGGACTAGAATTAGACAATATTTTGATCGAAATAAATGCACCAGAAACTCCAATCATGGATGGTAGCTCGATCATCTTTATAGAAGAATTAGAAAAAGTTGGATTTGAAATTCAGGATGCAGATAGAGAATATTTTGTCATCCCATCTAACATTACCTATTCAGAATCAGACAGACAAGTTGATATGGTTGCAATGCCTTACATTGACGACTACCGTATAACAGTTATGGTTGATTATAACTCTCCAGTTTTGGGAAGTCAACATGCAGGATTATCTGGAATTGCACAGTTTAAAAAAGAAATTGCTTCGTGTAGAACATTTTGTTTCTTGCACGAATTAGAAATGCTTTTGAAAAATAATTTGATCAAAGGCGGAGATTTAAACAATGCAATTGTAGTAGTTGATAAGGTGGTGAGTGATGAAGAATTAGAACACCTTGCAAAATTATTTAATAGAGAAAAAATTGCAGTCGCAAGAGAAGGCATTTTAAATAACGTGGAATTGCGCCATCAAAACGAACCTGCACGTCATAAATTATTAGATGTGATTGGTGATTTAGCATTAATTGGTATGCCTTTGAAAGGTCATGTAATGGCAGCAAGACCAGGGCATGCAGCCAATGTTGCATTTGCGAAAAAAATTAAAGCGTTAATTAAAAAAGATAAAGCGAAAAAAAATATTCCAGTATACAATCCAAATGTGCCGCCTATTTATGACACATTAGGTATCATGAATATTTTGCCTCATCGTCAACCGTTTTTATTGATTGATAAAATTATTGAATTGTCAAGCAAGCACGTTGTTGGTGTAAAAAATGTAACGATGAATGAAGAATTTTTCAAAGGACATTTCCCAGGCAATCCAGTAATGCCAGGTGTTTTACAAGTTGAAGCAATGGCGCAAACAGGAGGCATTTTAGTTTTAAATACTGTTCCTGATCCTGAAAATTATTGGACCTACTTTATGAAAATTGAAAATGCAAGATTCAAAGACAAAGTAGTTCCGGGCGATACCATACTTTTTAGATGCGATTTAACTGCACCAATACGTAGGGGAATTTGTCAAATGAAAGGCACTGCTTTCGTAGGAGATAAAATAGTGATGGAAGCGGAATTAATGGCACAAATTGTAAGAAGAAGTTAAATTAACAACATGAATCAACCACTTTCATATATACATCCAGAAGCAATCATTGGCGAAAATGTGACCATTGATCCATTTGTTTCTATTCAAAAAAATGTAACCATTGGTGATGGTACTTGGATAGGATCCAATGTAACTATTATGGAAGGTGCAAGAATTGGAAAGAATTGTAAAATTTTTCCGGGTGCGGTAATTTCTGCAATACCTCAAGATTTAAAATATAATGGGGAAGATACCACTGCAGAAATTGGTGACAATACAACCATTAGAGAATTTGTTTCAATCAATAGAGGAACAACCGAAAAATACAAAACAGTAGTTGGTAAGAATTGCTTGATCATGGCATATGCCCATGTTGCTCACGACTGTATTTTAGGTGACAATATTATTTTAGCAAATAGCGTAAACCTAGCAGGACATGTAACCATAGAGGATTATGCAATATTAGAAGGTATGGCTGCTGTTGGTCAATTTTTAACCATCGGTGCTCATAGTTTTATTGCAGGAGGAACATTGGTTAGAAAAAATGTGCCACCTTTTACTAAAGCAGCAAGAGAGCCGATCAGTTATGTTGGTATTAATTCTGTAGGTTTAAGAAGAAGAGGATTTACCGAAGAGAACATTCGTCAAATTGAAGACATCTATAGAATTTTATTTGTGAGAGGTTTAAGCATCAGCAATGCATTAACACAAATCGAAACAGAAATTCAAGCATCACCAATAAAAGATCAAATTTTAACTTTCGTAAGAAACTCTAAAGAGGGCATTATGAAAGGCATAGGTCGCAATGTATGAGAATCGAATTAACCGGTCTTGGAAAAAAATTTAATAGAGATTGGATTTTTAAAGGCATTGATGTTACAATCGCTTCTTCAGACCGTGTTGCAATTATTGGTCCAAATGGATCTGGAAAATCAACATTATTACAAGTAATTTCTGGTGTATTAAGTCCGAATGCGGGAACAATAGCATTTCAAAATGCAGGTGTAGATATTTCAGTAGAAAACATTTATAAAAACATCAGCATTGCAGCACCTTATTTAGAACTACCAGAAGAAATGACATTAATGGAATTAATTCAATTTCATTTTTCATTCAAAGATCAATTGGGTTTTACTTCAGCTGAAGAAATCATCAATTCTATGGGATTGCAAAAAGCTAAAAATAAAGAAATTCGTTATTTCTCTTCAGGGATGAAACAAAGAGTGAAATTAGCACTTGCATTATATAGTAAAGTCGATTGTATATTATTAGACGAACCGACTACCAACCTAGATGAGCAAGGGATTGCATGGTATTTAAATTTAATTGATACAATGCTTGGTAATAGAACTATTTTTGTTTCTTCAAATCAAGCACATGAATATGCTTTTTGCAACAAGCAAATTTTAATCGCAGATTATAAAAAGAATTAAGGCATTAAATTATAAATTGAAAAAATAAAAATTATGGCTAAAGCGTCAGAAATAAAAAACGGATCCATTCTACGATTCAATGGAAACTTAATTGCAGTTGAAGAAATCATTCACCGTACGCCAGGAAATTTACGTGCATTCTACCAAGCTAGAATGAGAAATGTGAAAACAGGAAAGTTAGTTGAATATAGATTCCGTACAGATGAAGAAGTAGAAATTTGTAGAGTAGAAACTAAAGATTATCAGTATTTATACGAAGACGGAGATTTCTTCGTAGTAATGGATAATGAAACTTTTGAGCAATTCAATATTCCTAAGTTTTTATTAGGCGATTCGGCAAAGTTTGTAACCGAAGGTATGAATCTGATTGTTGCATTTGAAAGCGAAGAGCCAATAACCGCTCAAGCGCCTACACATGTAGAGTTATTGGTTACTTATACTGAGCCTGCAGTCAAAGGAGATACTGCAACCAACGTAACTAAAGCAGCGACTGTTTCTAACGGTGCAGAAATAAGGGTTCCATTATTTATTAACGAAGGCGACAAAGTTAAAATAGATACTAGAACAGGCGATTATGTTGAGCGTGTAAAGTAATAACACATTTAATAAAAATCCTCGCAATAGCGGGGATTTTTATTTTCATTAAATTTACCTTCATGTTAAAATCTCAGGCACGTACTATTTATCTTGAAAAAAGAAAAAATATTTCATCGGAAGAGAAATCAAAACTTGACGATGCAATTTTAACGGAGTTTAAAAAACTAGATTTTTCTCTGGTAAAATACATTCATCTCTTTTTGCCAATTTTACAAAAACAAGAATTTAATACAATAATTCTACTGGATTTTATTCGTACTACCTATCCACATATTGAAATTGTAATTCCAAAAACCAATATGGAAAATGAAACCATGGAAGGAGTTCGATTTACAACGCCATCGGATTTGGTAAAGAATAAGTGGGGAATATTGGAACCAATTAGCCATGAAACAATTGATCCGCAAATGATTGATTTGATGATAATCCCTTTGTTAGCCTTTGATCAACAAGGGAATAGAGTGGGTTATGGAAAAGGGTTTTATGACCGCTACCTAACTAAATGCAAGAAAGAATTGATCAAAATTGGCATCAGTTATTTTGAGCCAGTTATGGCTTTTACAGATTGCAATGAACATGATCAAAAGTTAACCATGTGCATTAGCCCTATACAAAATTATTTTTTTGGAATATAGGAATTTCTTGCCTTGATATAATCGCTAATCAAATACGCATTTAATTTTCCTACTGTATTAATTTTTGTATTTAATTCAGCAGCACCTTCCGCTAAATGTAAATAAGCTACATCAAGTCTAGAAGCACTATGGTGTAACATGCTTCTTATTTCTGCGGTACTCCAACCACACGGAGTTTGTGCACTAGCTGGTATATTTTCAATGCCATCTAAATCTATTTCAATTCCGCATAATTCATCATTGATAAATTCAATAGCCGAATCTAATGCATTGTGCATTGTATATTTATTTCTAATTTTAATTTCTTCGTAGGTAAAACACCTGATGTTTTTATCTTGAATCAATTCCTCTGTAACACTAGCAGGGATATAGCTTTCGTGTAATCCTAAGATGGAATAATTGTGCAGAAAACCTTCTTCTTTAGCATAACGAAATCCATTTCCACTGTGTCTTCCTTCTTGTATTCTAAAGTCAGAATGAGGGTCTATATTAATTACATTAATGGGTGTGTTTTTTGCTTTTGAAATTCCTTTTATTAAACCATATGCATTATTATGACCGCCACCAACAACTATCAGCTCTTTGTTGTTTTGATAAATAGTCTGTATAAAAGGGAAAATGATTTCATCTATTTCAGCTGTAATAGTTCTAAGTTCTTCTATACTTTTATTTTCAATATTATTTAATAAGCTATTGAAATCAAAATATCCTAATACTAAAACATCTTCTCCCTTTAAGTATTGGTTAGATTGCATTGATAAAAATGAAGCGAGCGATTGCTCCCAAGCTGTTGTTGCACCTGGCTTTCCAAAATTAGCTCTTATTCCAATATCTTCCGGAATGCCTAATAATATATATTTTGCAGTCGTGTTTTTTAAAGAATTGATAGGATCATTCAAATCAATTATTTTTACACATTCGCCTATTTTTTGTTCTCCGTTTCTAACGGTATAAAATTTTGATAAATCGGATGCGCTGTAATAATGAAAGTTATTATTCATATTTTTTACCATTAATAAAAACCTGATCAATTAAATTTGATCCAAACGAGTAAGGTATAAATGCCAATGATGGTATTTGCTTTGTGATAATGATATTCGCTTTTTTACCAATGGTAATACTTCCTAATTCTTTTCCGAGTTCCATAGCATGAGCGCCGTTTTGGGTTACCGCATTGAATGCTTCTTCTGGAGTCATTTTAAGTTGTGTACAAGCAAGCGCAAATACAAAAGACATATTCCCGCTAGGAGATGAGCCAGGGTTAAAATCTGAGGCCAATGCAATTGCAATGCCTTCGTCAATCATTTTTCTTGCTGGTTGATAGGAAATGCCAAGGAAAAATGCAGCCGACGGTAATATGGTTCCGATGGTATTGCTGTTTTTTAATGCATCAATTTCTGCATCTCCCACACATTCTAGGTGATCAACAGATATTGCGTTGTTTGCAACGCCAACTTGTATGCCTCCAGAATAATTGAGTTGATTGGCATGAATTTTTGCTTTCAATCCGTATTTTTTTCCAGCCGATAAAATTTCTGCGGTTTGTTCGGCATTAAAAAATCCATTTTCACAAAACACATCAATGTAGTCTGCTAAATTTTCTTTTTGTATCGCAGGTAACATTTCATTGATGATAAGTTCAATATATGCTTGTTGGTTATTTTTAAATTCCGCTGGGAATGCGTGAGCTCCTAAGAATGTTGATTTTATTGGTATTTTAAAGCTTTCTTTTAATCTTTTAATTACCCTTAACATTTTTATTTCGCCTGCTAGAGATAATCCATATCCACTTTTAATTTCAATAGCACCAGTTCCCATTTTTATCAAGGAGTGTAACCTAGCACTTGCACTTTTAAATAAATCATCTTCCGACGTATCATTTAATTTTTTAGCAGAATTCAAAATTCCTCCACCATTTTTTGCAATAGTTTCATAAGAAACACCTTTTATTCTACTTACAAATTCGTCTTCTCTGCTACCTGCAAAAACAATATGGGTATGGGAATCGCACCAAGTAGGTAAAATTAATTGATCATTTACGCTAATCACTTCTGTAAAGCTAGACTCAACAACCTGCGTAGCCATTGTGTCCATTTCTCCAAAACCACTGATCAATCCATTATGAATACTCAACCAAGCATTATTTATTTGCGCTACCTCGCCCAGCTCCCTGCCTTTTAATACAGTAGTTTCAGCAGATTGTATGCCATATAAAGTTTTGATATTGGTAAATAATAAACTCATATTATGTTAATTCTATTAAAATAGGACAATGATCTGAATGTTTCGCGTCTGCTAGTATTGCTGCTCTTTTTAACCTAGGTTTTAAGGGCTCTGTAACTAAATGGTAATCGATTCTCCATCCTAAATTTTTCATTCTTGCTCCAGCTCTATAACTCCACCATGAATATTGATGTGGTTCTGAATTGAAATGTCTGAATGAATCAACAAATCCATCATTGATAAAATTTTCCATCCACTCTCTTTCTTCTGGAAGAAATCCTGATGAATTTGCGTTCGATTTTGGATTATGAATATCAATTGGACGATGGCATATATTATAATCTCCTGAAATTATCAGTGAAGGATATTTCCATTTTAATTCATGTATGTATTTTTCAAAGAAGTCTAAAAATTCAAACTTTACTTGTTGCCTTTCTTCTCCACTTGACCCAGAAGGTATATATACACTCATTATAGAGAAATCCTCAAAATCTGCTCTGATCATTCTTCCTTCGCTGTCATATAAATCATGACCACATCCGTAACTTACATTTTGAGGTTTTATTTTAGAAAAAATTGCAACACCGCTGTAACCTTTTTTTACTGCAGGATACCAATAATGAAAATAGCCCATATCTTCCAACATTTTTATTTCTGCAGGAATAACATCTGGTGTAGCTTTTATTTCTTGTAAGCAGATGATGTCAGCATTGCTAGCTTGCAACCAAGCTAACCAATTTTTATTCATTGCTGCTCTAATGCCATTAACATTATAGGATATGATCTTCATATTAAAAGTTGAATAAAAAGCACTTGCTTTTTTTAGTTTTATATTTTTTCAAAACCACTGCTTTTGTAATTCTTACATCTTGTTCAGGTCTATCAGCTGCACCAGTTTTAACACTTGCAATGGCATCTAATGCTTCAAAACCATTCACAAGTTCACCATAAACTGTATAGTTGTTATCTAGGTGTGGCGTGCCTCCTATAGTCTTGTATGTATTTCTTTGTTCTGCAGTATATTTCCATCCGCTTCTTTGCTCCATCATATCTAAATCTGTATCCTTGAAGGTTCTGCCTTGAACAATATAAAATTGACAATTGCTACTTGATTTTTCCGGGTTATTGTCTCTTGCAGCTGCAAGCACTCCTTTTCTATGAATTAAATTTGGATTGAATTCTGCTGGAATTAATTTTCTATTTGGAGCTTCACCATTACCTAAAGATTGTTGTGCATTTGCATTTTTAGATTCTGGATCTCCACCCTGTATCATGAAATTTTTAATTACTCGGTGAAATAATATGCTATCATAAAAACCACCTTTCACTAATTCAATCATATTGTCTCTGTGTTTTGGCGTTTCATTATACAGTTTCAAAATCAAATCACCTTTGGTTGTTTGAAACTTGATGTAGGTGTTTTTTTCTTTTTTAGGTTTAGCAATTACAATGCTAAAGCAAATTGTCATTAATACGAATAAGCTGGTTATTTTTTTCATAGGGCTTAAATTTATCTGCTAATTTAACTATTCTGATACTTCTTCGAAATAGTGAATGATGAGTTGTTTTAATAAAAATTCTTGCTCTAAAAGCGTATATGCAGGAATTGCCTTCGTTGCTTTCCAATGCGGCCATCCATCTTGGTCTAATCCTTCTAATTCATAAAAGCCCATTTCGCTCAATAACCTGCAATTGGCTATGTGCATCAATTCTTCTTTTTGTCTTTTACTGAATTTTTTAGGACCCTGACCTAATTCTTGTACCCCGATTAAAAACAATATAGTTTTGATATCGGGTGTATCTGTATCAAAATCGCGGGCAATTTTTTCAGTAAGTACTGCCCATTTTTGATTGATTATTTTTACATCCATTTTAATATTTTTGATTAATTCTTTCTAATGTTTGAATTGCTTTACTTAAAGAATGTATTTGATCTAATTGTAAGATTAGCACTGATTTATTTTCTTTTAATTTAATTCCAAATGGATGTGTCTGCACATAATTGATAATTGATTGAAACTTTTCTGATTCATAAAACCCTGAACTTGGATTAGCTGGGAAATAGCCCCTAAGTACATTGTTTTTTAAAGTGATTTTTTCAAAGCATAAATCGATTGCAATCCATTGAAGCCTAATGGCGTTGAGTAGTTCAGCTACTGGAGCTGGTATTGGCCCAAATCGGTCTATCAAATTATTTTCAAATAATTTTAATTCGGTTTCGTTGGTAATTTTATTTAATTCAGTATATAAATTTAATCTTTCTGAAATCGCATTAACGTATTCATCTGGAATTAATAAAGACAAATCGGTATCTAATTGACAGAATGTTACATGAGGACGCGGTGCTTCATCTGTAAATAATTCTTTAAACTCTGCATCTTTTAATTCTTGAATGGCTTCATCTAAAATTTTATGATAAAGTTCAAAGCCAATTTCAGCAATAAATCCGCTTTGTTCAGAACCTAATAGATTTCCAGCTCCACGAATATCTAAATCACGCATAGCAACATTAAATCCGCTACCTAAATCTGAAAACTCTTCAATTGCACTTAATCTTTTTCTAGCCTCTGGTGTTAAAACAGACAAAGGCGGGCTCAATAAATAACAAAACGCTTTCTTATTTGATCTACCAACACGACCACGCATTTGATGTAAATCACTTAATCCAAAGTAGTGAGCATTATTTATAATCATGGTATTGGCATTCGAAATATCTAAACCAGATTCAATAATTGTAGTAGCAATCAAAACATCGTATTCATTTGTCATGAATTTGAGCATCACATCTTCGAGTTGATCACCTTCTAATTGACCATGTCCAACACCTATTCTTGCAGAAGGACATAGCTTTTGAATCATTCCTGCAACATGCATGATGTCTTGTACTCTATTATGAATGAAAAATACTTGACCGCCACGATCTATTTCATATTCAATTGCTTCTTGAATTAGTTTTTCATTAAATACATGAAGCTCAGTTGTTACGGGCTGTCTGTTAGGTGGAGGCGTATTGATAATAGATAAATCTCTTGCACCCATCAAAGAGAAATGCAGCGTTCTTGGAATAGGTGTTGCTGTTAATGTGAGGGTATCTACATTTGCTCTAAATTGTTTTAATTTTTCTTTAGTGCTCACACCAAATTTTTGTTCCTCATCAATAATTAATAATCCAAGGTCTTTGAATTTAATATCTTTACTTACAATTCTATGTGTTCCAATTAAAATATCAACTTTTCCTTCTGCAGTTCTTGCTAAGGTTTCTTTAATTTCTTTAGCAGTTCTAAACCTCGAAACATATTCAATGTTGCAAGGAAAATCTCGTAACCTATCTTTAAATGTTTTGTGGTGTTGCATTGCCAAGATGGTTGTGGGAACTAATATGGCAACTTGCTTACTGTCAGAAACAGCTTTAAATGCAGCACGAACAGCTATTTCAGTCTTTCCAAAACCCACGTCTCCACATATTAATCTGTCCATAGGATGAGGAGATTCCATGTCTTTTTTAAAGTCTATGGTCGCCTTAATTTGATCCGGCGTATCTTCATACATGAATGAAGCTTCTAATTCGTTTTGTAAGTAAGTGTCAGGTGAAAACGCATTGCCTTTTTGTGCTTTACGTATTGCATATAATTTAATTAAATCGCGTGCAATATCTTTTACTTTTTTCTTGGTACTTTTCTTTAGTTTTTCCCAAGCTTCAGTTCCAAGTTTATGTGTTTTTGGAACGGTCCCATCTTTACCACTGTATTTAGAAATTCTATTTAAAGAATTAATGTTGACATATAAAAGATCACCATCAGCATAAATTAATCGGATGGCTTCTTGCGTTTTGCCATTGACGTCAATTTTCTCTAATCCTGCGTACTTCCCAATACCATGATCTATATGTACTACAAAGTCTCCAGCCTTAAGTTCCCTAAGTTCTTTTAAAGTTAATGCTTGAGATTTGCTGTAGTTTTTGTGTAATTTATATTTATAAAAACGATCAAATATCTGGTGATCGGTATAACATGCAACATTAATATCGGCATCTATGAATCCTTCTCTAATACCAATATTAATTGCTTCAAAGTTTATTTTTTTATTGGCACCGTTTACATTACTTGCAATATCTTCGAAAATACTATAAAGCCTTTCTATCTGTTTTTTTTGTTCCGCAAAAATAAAATTAGCCAATCCATCTGCTTCGTTTTTTCTAAGATGGTGTATTAATAGGTTAAAATCTTTATTAAAAGATGTTTGCGGTTTTATGTTAAAATTTATTGTATCTGTTGCTTTGTAGAAGAATTGCTTTCCAAATTCAACAACATTAAACCTTTCAATGTCATTCATGAATGGTTCTACTTGTTGGTAAACGTCAATAGGGTCTAAATATTCAGGGTGTAATATTTTATCTTCTGCACTGAGCTGGTCATAAATTACAATTGACTTTTCAAAACCTGCTTTAATAATATCTGATGTAAATTGTAAATCTTTAAACCAAATATTGGAATGATTATCTATGTAATTTAAAAATGATACGGTGTGTTTATTAATTAATTTAGATTGAATATTTGGAACAATCGTTAATGATTTAACATTAGCAATTGATAATTGATTCTCTGTTTCAAATGTTCGAATACTTTCTATGTGATCACCAAAGAATTCAATCCTGTAGGGTAATTCATTTGAATAAGAGAAAATGTCTACAATGCCCCCTCTGATTGCGAATTGGCCTGCTTCATAAACAAAATCCACTCTTTCAAATTCAAAGTCATATAAAAATTCATTGATGCTTTCAATCGAAATTTTATCTGCTATTTTAATTTCTAAAGTGTTTTTCTCAAGCACGGCTTGATCCACAACTTTCTCTGCAATGGCTTCAGGATAGCTTACTATTAATTTTCCATTAGTAGTGCTATATTTTAATTCATTTAAAACTTCTGCTCTTTGAAGAACGGCACCTGTATCGAGTAGTGTGATATCGAATGGTTTTTTATAGGAAGAAGGAAATAGCAAAACACGTTTGCCTATTATATTTTCTAAATCATTTTGAAAATACATGGCTTCTTCTCGATCCGGAAGGACAAATAGATTCCCTTGCTTTTGTATCTCATACAAAGCCAATGCGATCATTGCATCCGACGAACCTATTAAGCCTTTTAAATGTATTCTGGCACTTTTAAAATTAGAAAGTATACCAGAAAGCTTTAAGATACGGTCGTCGGTTCTATAATATTGAAGTAAATCCTTACTTTCCAAACCCACCAAATTTGCGTAAAGGTATTATTTTTTTGACTTTTCTAACTATTTGAAGCGATATGTTATAAAACCATTTATTTTAAAATATATTGACAATCAGTTAGTTGTAATTTTTTTAATCCAAAGACTTAACATTAGCTTAATATTAAAGACATATTTGTTTCTTATTTCTTCATTTCTTAACAATTCCTTAACATTGGCAATCTATTTTAGCACAAACAAATAAAGAAACAATGTCATTAAACTCTATTTTCCAGTATTTCGTACCAAAGGATAAAAAGTTTTTCCCTTTATTCGAAGAAGCAAGTAATAACTTAATTTTAATATCTGCTAAGTTAATTGAAGCGGTTAACACTACTGATTTAACTAAAAGACAAGAGATCATCAAAGAAATTGAAGATTTTGAACATCAAGGAGATAAAATTACACATGAGATTTTTCTTGAATTAAGTAAAAACTTTATCACTCCATTTGATAGAGAAGATATCCATGCTTTAGCTTCAGCAATTGATGATATTGCAGATTATATTCATGGATCTGCAAATAGAATGTATTTATACAACCTTACAAACATTACAGAGCCAATTAAAAAATTAGCTGAACTAATTCATCAAGGTTGCAAGGATATTCATAAGGGTGTTGCTGAATTGAAAGATTTAAAAAACATTCGCAATGTAACTGATTCATGTGTGCGTATCAATAGCATGGAGAATCAAGCGGATTATATTTTTGACATGGCAGTTGCTGATTTATTCAAGAACGAAACGAATGCTATAGAGTTGTTCAAAAATAAAGAAGTATTAAATGCATTAGAAACAGCTACAGATAAATGTGAAGATGTTGCGAATGTGATGGAGACAATTATCGTTAAACACGCTTAATAATAAAAAAATGAGTTTAACTCTTCTATTTACCGTAATTGCACTTGCGTTAGTATTTGATTATATTAATGGTTTTCATGATGCAGCAAATTCAATAGCTACGGTAGTTTCCACTAAGGTGTTGACACCAACGCAAGCAGTAATTTGGGCTGCATTTTTCAACTTTGTAGCGTTCTTAATTTTTAAAGATCACAATGTTGCTAATACAGTTGCTAAAGCTGTAGATACTTCTCAAATTAATTTAGTTGTTATTTTAGCAGGTATTATTGCTGCCATATTTTGGAATTTATTAACATGGTGGTTAGGAATACCATCAAGTTCTTCTCACACATTAATAGGTGGATTTGCTGGTGCAGCTATTGCTCATGGAGGTTTAACAATTGTAAATTTGCAAGTAATTGGTAAAGTTGCTGCCTTCATTTTTCTTGCTCCTATTATCGGAATGGTGTTAGCATACATTATCACAATTATTATTATACATATATGTAAATATGTTTTGCCTAGTAAAGCAGAATGGTGGTTTAGGAAATTACAATTAGTTTCGTCGGCTGCATTTAGTATTGGACATGGTGGAAATGATGCACAAAAAGTAATGGGAATTATTGCTGCAGCAATTGTGGTATATACAGGCAGTGCAGGCGCAGACATGTCTCAAGTTCCTGCTTGGTTACATATAAATTTTCATGAAGTTAACGGAAAAAAAGTTTTTGAATTACCCAATTGGATTCCATTGGCATGCTACTCTGCAATTGCTTTAGGTACGATGTCAGGTGGATGGAAAATTGTAAAAACGATGGGTTCGAAAATTACAAAGGTAACTCCATTAGAAGGTGTAGCTGCGGAAACAGCCGGAGCAATTACTTTATTTATGACTGAGCATTTTAAAATACCAGTATCTACTACTCATACAATTACTGGCTCAATTATAGGCGTTGGTTTATCAAAAAGAGTTTCTGCTGTGAGATGGGGAGTAACAGTTAATTTACTTTGGGCTTGGATATTAACCATCCCAGTTTCTGCTGCTCTAGCCGCATTAACTTATTTTATCATTTCCATATTTATAAAATAGCAATCCAAATAATCATTAAAAAAAGCTCAATTCAAAAAATTGGGCTTTTTTTAATTTTGTCCTGGGCATTTATTCTGCTTTTTAAATCGGTAATCTTTTGTGCCAAAATTATAACTTAAACCTAAGCCAATAAATTGGTATTGATCCATATTACCATTCATTACTAGTCCATCGATGTCATCTTTAAACGTCCAATAATTCCGATAGACTAAAGACAAATCTATTCTTTTGTTTAATGGCTTTGTAAGATATATACCAACCGGAATTACCACATTTGCTTGATTTGTTGAATTGGTATCTATTATTGAATTTTGGATATGTGTTGATCTGTTTAAAATACCCATACCACTAGCAACATAAAGTTTAGCAAATGGCTGGTCAATCAATAAATATTTAATGGAAGCATTTAGATCATAGGAGTTTTGTAAATTATATTTATTTCCTAAATTTTCTCCATAAAAGTCACCTATTAATCTTGCATCTAATAAAAGTGAAAAACGATAATTAATTGGTTTTTCAAAATAGAGGTCTAATGCTAAATCGTTACTTTCATTTGTATAGTCAGATTTAGTCAATTGACTTTTGGTAATTTGACCGATAAAAAAGCCTAAGCTATAAGGTGTCGTTTCTGCAGCAGCAGCGTATAAAAATTTTGATTTTCGATAAGATTGAGATTGGCCTGCTAAGCTAATGGAGAAGAGCAATGTCAATAGCAGTATTTTTTTCATTCCTAAAAGTAATTTATTTTTCAATATATTTATCCATTATGGCAAAGTCAAAAACAACCTATTTCTGTCAAAGTTGTGGTTATCAAGCTGCTAAATGGCTTGGTAATTGCCCTTCATGTAACCAGTGGAATACTTTTGTAGAAGAAGTAGTCGAAAAAAATTCGGCAAAAATAGAATGGAAGCAAAGCAGTACAAATACGAGAAGTAATAAGCCAATATTAATTAATACCATCGAAGATGCCGACGATCAAAGAATTGTTACGCATGATTTAGAATTGAATAGAGTGCTTGGTGGAGGAATTGTTCCTGGTTCATTGGTTTTAATTGGTGGTGAACCCGGTATTGGAAAATCTACTTTACTTTTACAACTCGCTGTTAGTTTAAAAAAATCAAAAGTATTATATGTTTCTGGTGAGGAAAGCGAGCATCAAATTAAAATGCGTGCAGCTAGAATAACAGAACGTGAAGCAAGCAATTGTTTTGTATTAACAGAAACTTCCACACAAAATATTTTCAAACAAATTGAAGAGTTGAATCCAGATATTGTAATCATTGACTCCATTCAAACTTTACATTCGGCTCACATAGAATCAACCCCAGGTAGTGTTTCACAGATTCGTGAATGTACCGCAGAATTATTAAGATTCGCAAAAGAAACATCGACGCCTGTATTTTTAGTTGGACACATAACTAAAGATGGAGCAATAGCAGGTCCAAAAATATTAGAACACATGGTAGATACCGTGTTGCAATTTGAAGGTGATCAACACCATACTTATAGAATGTTACGTTCTGTAAAAAATAGATTTGGATCTACTTCTGAATTGGGAATTTATGAAATGCAAAGTACAGGATTAAGAGAAGTACACAATCCTTCTGAAATATTAATTTCACAGCGTGCAGAAGATTTAAGTGGCATTGCAATTTCAGTGATGATAGAAGGCATGAGACCAATGTTAATTGAATCACAGGCTTTGGTGAGTACTGCTGCATATGGAACACCACAAAGATCTGCAAATGGTTTTGATGCAAAAAGAATGAACATGTTGCTAGCTGTTTTAGAAAAGCGTTGTGGATTTAGATTGGGAATAAAAGATGTTTTCTTAAATATTACCGGCGGAATTAAAGTAGAAGATCCCGCAATTGATTTGGGAATTATTGCTGCAATTATTTCCTCTCACGAAGACATTCCTATTTCCTCTAAAATATGTTTTGCCGCAGAAGTTGGTTTGTCTGGAGAGATTAGAAATGTGAACAGGGTAGAGCAAAGAATAGCTGAAGCAGAGCGTTTGGGCTTTGAAAAGATTATTGTTTCTGCATTCTCTTTAAAAGGAATTGATCAAAAGAAATTCAATTTAGAAATAGTTGCGGTAAGTAGATTAGACGAATTATTTAAAGAGCTTTTTGGTTAAAATCTGTTAAATTATTAGCTATTTTAATAGACTTATGCTTAACTTTGTGTCAAATTAAAAAAGATATAACATGAAAAAATTGATATTATTTGCTGCGATTGCAATTTTCTTTGCAGCATGTTCTTCAGAAACTAAAAAAAGTAATGATGCAACACGAGTAGAAACAGCAATGGGAAACTTTGATTCTTTTGGAGCAATGATTACGCCTGACAGCACGATTGATGCAACTACTTTACTAGCAGAAATTGGGAATGCGCCAACTTACGATGCTAAATTAAAAGCAAAAGTAGTTGAAGTTTGTCAAAAGAAAGGTTGTTGGATGAATGTAGAATTAGGTAACGGAGAAGTAATGAAAGTTACTTTTAAAGATTATGCATTCTTTGTTCCAACTGATAATGCAATGATGGCTGGTAAAGAAGTTATCATGCAAGGTACTGCTAAATTTGCAACGATCTCTGTTGAAGATCAAAAACACTATGCTGAAGATGGTGGTGCAACTAAAGCAGAAATGGATGCAATTAAAGAACCAAAAAATGAAATTACATTTGAAGCAACGGGTGTATTAGTGCCTGTTTCAGCCGAAGCAACTAAATAATTTTAATT
>JBDKFN010000016.1:0-28718 GCA_039798705.1 Bacteroidota bacterium | reverse complement strand
GATTATTAGTATTATACGATTTACAAACAAGGTTTTTATTTTTGGTTTTTGAGGTAAAAAGGGGTCTTACTGCAAGGTTTACTGCAATGTAAAAAGCCACACCTTTTTGGGCGTGGCTTTTTGATAAAACTATAGCTGTTTGAATTACATCTTCACAATCCTTTGCGCAAGCTCTCCAATCTTAATCACATAAACACCTTTATTCAGTTCCGATAAATCTATCGTTCCTTTTTCGGTAATGATTTTTGTGATGACTAATTTTCCTTGTACATCAAAAATTTGAATCGTGTTGTTTTCGTTTTTATTTACCCCTTCAATATTTATTTCGGAATTTGCTGGATTTGGAAAAATGGAAACTGTTGTTGTATTCGGTAAAGTTTCATTAATTGATGTTAAGTTGCACATTACGGAATTAAGTTTTTCCCAAATAGTATTACATAATTGTGTTGGAACTTCACCACTTGTTGCCTGATTACCCATTCTAACTACGACTAATCCTAATCTTTTTGAAATACTTACAATCTGTCCGTTTTTTCCAAGACCCGCAAACATATCGCTCGGGGCAGCAGGAGCATAAGAACCTGGAAAAACTATCTGAGAGGTTGGAAGCATATAGGAAGATTTTCCATTCAGCCACCATAAATAGCCATAAGATAGATTAAGATTTTGAGAAGTGTTTGTCATTTGATGAACATAGCTAGTGTCGTAAAGTAAAGTGTCGTTATTCCAGATGCAGTTATTTTGCATTAATAAACCGAAACGAGCCATACTTCGAACTTTACTAAAGAATACATTGTCGTAATCAACATAAGCCCAAGCACCAGTCATGCCAGTTTTTCTTTTTAGTTCTGTTTGTGTGTAAGTATTAATGGGCGTGCCAGTTGCAGTTGTTAATACGCTTTCTAAAAGTGTGTATGGAGCATTGTGATAAGCCCAACGAGTTCCTTCGTCAGCTAAATAGTTTAAACAAGTATCAATGATGCAATGATTGTCTGGCACACCATCGTCAAGGCCCGAAGTCATTGTTAATTGATTTCTGATTTTGATTTTGTTTTCTTGGGTTATCGTGCAATTCGTCCAGCCTTTACCTAAGTATGTTGATGAAGTGTCTGTAATTGATATATAATTTTCTTCCTGTGCTTTGCCTACTAAAAAGGAAGTAATTGTCTTACCCGCGGATGCCCAATACCATAAACTATCTTTCGTAAAAGTTCCAAAGTATTTTTCTAAAACTATTTTGCCGTCTTTTAATACAATAAAACCTTTAGTGTCTTGTTGCTGCAAATAATCATATAAAGCATCAATTTCATTTGTGCACCAACCTAAAGAAGCAGGAGAAATGGTATCCCAAGTAGCCGTAGTACTTAGTGGAGGGAAGTAAAGGGTTTGTGCTTTTGTCGCTTGGAATAAACTTGTTAACGCGATAATTGTTAGAAGTAATATTTTTTTCATTGGGTCAAGAATTAATGTAAGACCGTTAAAATTGTCAAAGGTTTAATCGGGGGTAGTCTTGTCAAATAGGGTTGCACATAACATCCCTATTCTTGTAGAATCTTTTTCAATTTATAAACGGAGTTAAGAGAACACTCCTTACAAATAAATAAAATATATCTTTTATATCAAGAAATTTTTAAATAATATAATAAAGCTCCGTTTTTATAAATGCCTTTTCCACCACCATTCCCACAACCGCCACCTACCTCCAAATACACCCAAGTTCCCGACCAAAACCCATATACACTGCAAACAACTGCAAGGTTCACTGCAAACCCGTAGTAAAAACTCCAAGAAAATAAAAGGTAAGTAGTTGATTGTTAAAGAAGTGGCTCCGACCAGAATCGAACTGGTATCAAATGTTTAGGAAACATCTATTCTATCCGTTGAACTACGGCGCCAAGGCTACAAAAATACAAAAATATGTTTGTTTTTTAGCTTAATAGCGCATCCCATCTATCTAATGTTAAAAAATTGAAAGGTTAATGTTAGCGTAAGGTTATGTTTTTTGTTTTTTAAAATTGGGAGGAGCTATTAAAGTATTTTTGGGCAGATACCAAATACAAATGAAGCCTAAATACATTGCAAGAGACATTAGCTGGTTAAGTTTTAACGCAAGGGTTTTACAAGAAGCAGACGACAGCAAAACACCACTAGCAGATCGCATACGTTTTCTTGGAATTTTCTCAAACAACATGGACGAATTTTTTAGGGTGCGCGTAGCAACCTTAAAAAGAATGGTTGAGTTTGCCGATAAAAAGAACGCGCTAAATTTAGATTTTATAGATGCGCCGCAAGTTATTTTAGACGACATTCAAAAAATAGTTTTAAAACAACAAGGGGAGTTCAATAGAATTTGGAGTAAAATAAATAGAGAGCTTGTTCAAAATAAAATTGTTTTAATAAACGATAAAAAATTAAATAAGGAACAAAAAGAATTTGTTAAACAATATTTTGAAGATGTAGTAAGGCCATATATCATTCCGTTAATGATTGAGAATTTGCCTGAACTACCTTATTTAAGAGACAAGAGTTTATACTTGGCCATTGCGATGAAAAATCGCAACAGTGCATATCAACAAAAATTTTCATTGATTGAAATTCCGAGTAAAGCCGTAGGACGCTTTGTAATTCTGCCTTCTAAGCCAGGCTATACCAACATTATTTTATTAGAAGACCTTATCGAATTTAATTTACCTATTATATTTTCTCATTTTAAATTCAATCAATTTGAAGCGCATGTTTTTAAAATAACAAAAGATGCGGAAATAGATTTAGACCAAGAAGTTGGCATTAATTTCATTGAAAAAATTTCTAAGGGAATTAAGAATAGAAGAAAAGGTAAGCCAGTAAGGTTTGTTTATGAAAAAGGAATGAACGCTGAACTGTTAGATTTTTTAATTAGAAAATTAAAACTAACGAGAAGAAGCAGTATTATTCCTGGTGGGCACATTCATAATTTTAGGCACTTTATGGATTTCCCTAATGTGATTCCTCAAAAATTAAGTAGGCCTAAACCATTTCAACATACAGCTATTAAGAAACGTGTGCAAATAGCTGACATTATTGTTAAACAAGATGTCATGTTGCATTTTCCTTACCATTCTTTCGATCCGGTAATTGACATGTTACGCGAAGCAGCAATGGATGACGATGTATACAGCATTAAAATAACCGCCTACCGCTTAGCAGATAATTCTAAAATTATAAACGCACTAATAAATGCAGCTCGCAATGGCAAACAAGTGATTGTTTTCATTGAATTAAAAGCCAGATTCGACGAAGAAGCCAATTTAAAATGGAAGTCGATTATGGAAGAAGAAGGCGTAACGGTTTTGGTTGGTGTGCCGAATAAAAAAGTGCATGCAAAAGTTTGTTTGATTCAAAAAAAGGTAAATAATAAAACCATAAAATATGGATTTATAAGTACGGGAAATTTGAACGAAAAAACTGCAAGGGTTTATGCCGACCATTGTTTGTTAACAGCAAACAGGACATTAATGAATGAAGTAAGTAAAATATTTGATTACTTGTTGAATTGGCAAATGGGCGATAAGCCAATTGCTAAAATGAAACACTTATTGATTTCGCCAATCAACATGCGGGCTTCGCTTGTAGAGTTAATTGAAAACGAAATTAAATTTGCTAAAAAGGGTAAGCCAGCAAAAATTATTATCAAATTAAATTCTTTAAGCGACTTAACGCTTTTAGAAAATTTATATAAAGCAAGTAAGCAAGGCGTTGCTGTTCATTTAATTATTCGTGGTATTTATACGCCTAAAAAAGCAAACGACACATTAAATGCAATAAGTATTGTAGACCAATATTTAGAGCATGCAAGGGTGATGATATTCCACAACAATGGAAATGAAAAAGTATACATTTCAAGTGCCGATTGGATGGTGAGAAACTTAGATCATAGGATTGAAGTGGCCACACCAATTTTCGATAAAGCCATCAAACAAGAATTAATTGACATCATCGAAATTCAATTAAAAGACAATCAAAAAGCACGCATTTTAGATGCAGATTTATTGAATAAACATGTACCTTTAGTTGGCAGAAAAATGATACGTTCGCAAGAAGCTACTTATCAATTTTTGATTAATAAAAAATACTAGCATTGGTACTCGCAGCAATAGACATAGGCAGTAATGCCGCTCGAATTCTTATATGTGATGTCATTAAAAATGACTCGGATGTGCGTTTTGAAAAATTAAACCTGTTAAGAATTCCGCTTCGATTAGGTTTTGATGTTTTTACAAAAGGAGTTGTAGGATCGAAGAAAAAAAAGATGCTTTTCAATACCATTAAAACATTTGACCAACTAATGAAGGTCTATGATGTTGACCACTATATGGCTTGCGCAACAAGCGCAATGAGAGATGCAAGTAATGCTAAATCGGTCATCGAAGAAATAAAAGATGAAACTGGAATCGAAATTGAAATTATTTCAGGTCAATTAGAAGCGGAAATTATTTACGAAAACCATATAGCTGAAATGCTCAGCAATAATAAATGCTATATGTATATCGATGTAGGTGGCGGAAGTACAGAAATTACCTTATACCATAATTCAAAAGTTAAATTTCAAAAATCATATAATATTGGTACTGTTAGAGTGTTAACCGATATGGTAAATGATGATGTTTGGCAAAAATTAAAAATAGATTTAAAAAGCATAGCAAGAGATTACCCAAACATTGAGGCGATTGGTTCTGGTGGTAACATTAATAAAATTTTATCAATCCAAAGAAACGATGCTGTTTTAAACTATAAAGAGATCAAACAAATTTACAATGAATTAGAACCTTTGAGTTTATTAGAAAGAATGGAATTGTATAGGCTTAAAAAAGACCGAGCCGATGTTATTGTTCCTGCCCTTTTAATTTATCATAATATAATGAAATGGGCTAACATCGAAAACATCAATGTGCCTAAAATTGGCTTAGTAGATGGACTAATTCATCACCTATACGAACAAGTACTGGTTGATTAAATTTCAATAGCCACTATTTCTTCTGAAAATTGTTGCACTTGGTAATGCAATCCGTTTACTGCTATTGAAACACTATAAGTAATGTCGTTTTCGGAAACTACCAGTGCAAATAAAAAGCAATCTCTTCTTTTGACGGTGAACTCGTAATGTAATAGTGAGGGAATATTTGTACGACAAATTAATTGCCCATTTTCATCTACAAAATAAAATTTAATTTTATTGATGTCGTTGCCAATTGTGTCTGGCGCTAAAATATGATATGCAACATGGTCGCCAATTTTAAAAAATTGCAAGCTCGCTTTCGCGCTTCGTTTTTTTGACAAAAACTTTTTTACAATTCTTCTTAGTCCCATGTTTTTTGATCAATCAAATTTGATGTAATTTTGAGTAAATAAAAATTCCATCTTCATCCATTGTTTGTTTTGACCATATCTGACACAAAAAAAGGCGCGCTAAAATTTAGCGCGCCTTTTCAAATTTGAAATTATTTTTTACCAAACCTTTACGCGGTCTGCTGTAGGTCTGTACATTTTATCGCCTTGTTTAATTCCAAATGCTTCGTAAAATTCTGGCATATTGGTTAACGGGCCATTGGTTCTGTATTTACCCGGAGAGTGCGGATCTGTTACAATTCTTTGGTTCAAGTTTTCGTCAGTAATGTTTTGTCTCCAAACTTGTGCCCAACTTAAAAAGAATCTTTGGTCTGCAGTAAAGCCATCAATTTTTTCTGCTGATTTTCCTTGTGCTGTTCTTTTAAATGCATCGTATGCAATGTTAATACCACCAACATCGGCAATGTTTTCGCCCAAAGTTAATTCGCCATTTACATGTACATTGTTTAAAACTGTATAAGCTGAATATTGATCAACTAACATTTTAGTTTTTGCTTTAAATTTATTGTTGTCTTGTTCAGTCCACCAGTTTTTTAAATTACCATCTTTATCAAATTGACAACCTTGGTCATCAAAACCATGTGTCATTTCATGACCAATTACGGCACCAATACCACCGTAGTTAATGGCATCGTCTACGCTTGGGTCAAAGAATGGAAATTGTAAAATACCTGCAGGGAATACAATTTCGTTAATGTTTGGATTGTAATAAGCATTGATGGTATGCGGAGTCATTCCCCATTCCGTTTTATCAACTGGTTTGCCATATTTATTGATCATTTCTTCGAACGCAAATTCGTTAGCAGCAATAATGTTTTGTACATATGAATCTCTGCTAATGGTCAATTTGCTATAATCTTTGAATTTATCTGGGTAACCAATTTTCTTAATAAATACTTCTAATTTTTCAATGGCTTGTTTCTTAGTTGAATCTCCCATCCAATCTAATTTTTCGATGCGCTCACGATAAACAACTTGCATGTTGTTCACCATTTCTAAACATCTTTTTTTAGCTTCTTCTGGGAAATATCTTTTTACATAAACCGAACCTAATGCTTCGCCTAATCCACCATTGATGTCGCCTAATACACGCTTCCATCTTGGGCGCATTTGTTTTGCTCCATTCATTACCGTTCCGTTAAATGCAAAACTTTCTGCAACAAATGCTTGGTTTAAATTACCAGCAAAGCCACTTACTAAATGCCATCTTAAATATGTTTTCCAAGCTTCAATTTTTTCTGTACTTAACATGTTGTCAAGTGCTGTAAAAAATTTAGGTTGGCTTACAATCATTTCATTTACATTCGTTAAACCTGCTTTGCTAATTACGGTATTCCAGTTAATGCTTTTCGTAATTTTATTTGCATCAGCAATGCTCATTTTATTATAAGTTGCATATGGGTCGCGCATTTCTACTCTTGTCATAGAAGCCTTTGCTAGCTCGGTTTCCAAGCGAATAATAGTTGTAGCGTTTGCCTGTGCAGTTGTTTGGTCGTCGCCCATCATCACAAACATTTTTTCTAAATGAATGCGGTATTGTTTTCTAATTTCTTCCGAACGTGCATCGGTATTAGTATAGTAATCTCTATCTGGTAAACTCAATCCGCCTTGGTCTGCATATGGAATATATGCTGTACTGATTTTCATGTCTTGGTAAACATAAAAACTAAACAATGCGCCTACTCCCTTTTTTTGCAATTGCGCAACTTCATTTAATAAATCGTTGGTGTTTTGTATTGCTTGAATTTTTGCAAGCTCATCTTTCAACGGAGTTAATCCTGCTTTTTCAATGGCTAATGAATCCATTCCACTTGCATAAAAGTCGCCCACTTTTTGTTCGTTGCTTCCTTTTTCTGCAGCGGTATTTGCAGCCGACTCGTCTAATAAAACTTTCAATTTTTTATTGGTTTGGTCTTGTAAAATACTGAATGCTCCCCAACGCGTTTCTGTGCTTGGAATTGGATTGTTTTTCAACCACAATCCATTCGCGTATGCGTAAAAGTCGTCTTGCGGGCGAACCGATGTGTCAATATTTGCTACATCAATTGCTTTAATTTTTTCTCCGCCTTGGTTAGTTTTGCAGCTCGAAATAGCCAAAACTAAACCCAAAGAGGCTAGTAAATAATTAGCTGGTTTTTTCATAATGATAATTTAGAATGCCAAGATAGGGATTTTTATGATGCACCTTATCATAGTCGAAATGGCATTTTGTTAATATCCTCGAAAGCTTAAAAAATGCATTTAAAGCGTTTATTCGATGTTTTTCGACGCGGTCTTGTTATTTTTCCACACAAAAATGTTGAAAACAATTTTTTTTGCTATTTTAGCGCATTAATAGCTTGAATAATAAAGACTAGGATTATAAATTTTGACCTTACGCCAAGATTGATGTTGTACAACAGAAAGAAGACTTATATATTATTTTTTGCATTCCTTTGGGCTGTTGCGGTGTTTTCATCGCTTCAAAATAATGCCTTTGCTCAAGGTGTTAATTTGCAAGAAAATCCCTTTTCTAAAGAAAACTATACCGAATCCAAAAAGCTGGAGCGTATGGTTTACAATACTATTTTACCCTATTTAAAAGGCACTAACTTTTTAGTGGACGTTAAAATTAAATCGCCACAATTTGTAATGGATTCTGTGGTGCCAATTTTAGACACTACGATGTCTGTCGATTACTTGCCAGGTGTAATGGATGGTTCTAATGTGGTAACCAACGACGAGGGTGTATATGCGCCATTCAATATTGGAAGCGGTAAACAAAAAACAGTACTGGTAGTAATGGATACTTGTTACGACTCAAATGCATTGGGTTTCATAGATCAGTTAATTAGAAATTCAATTCCTTTAGATGCTGCAAATGGCGATCGTTTAATTGTGCAGTCGCAAGTATTTCCGCCATCACCAAATGCTTATCAAGATTTTCAAAAAACAGCTGGAAACGTAGCTGCCTTAAGTCAAATGCCACCGCAAATGATGCCACAGCAACAACCTCCAACCATTAACCAAACTTTTCCGCAAAACAGCAAGGATCCTCAAGCGGCACCAGCTGCTGGCGGTTTAAGCTTATCGGCATTCTTACCTTATTTAGCCATCTTGTTAATCATTATGGTGTTTGCTTTTGTATTGCTTTATTTATTGTTGAAGCCGAAGAAAAATACCAAAGCAGACGAAGCCTTACAAATTTTACATAACAAAGTTGAACAATTAGAAACAGCGCAAAAAAATCCGGTCATCATTAACCAAGATGAAAACTTGGAACAATTTGCAAGGCTTGCGGAAATGCGTTCATACGTAACAAAAGAATTTATCAGCAATAAAGCGAAAGTAGCAGACCTATTCAACAATTGGGTTGAAGAGGACGAGCGCAAAGGCTTACAAAAAATTGTCAATATTTTAAAAGCGACCAATCCTAAGTTGTTGCCGTTTTTAAATTCTCATTTATCTAAAGATAACTACAACTATGTAGAAATTTCTTTAGACGATACCTTAGCGATTGTTCCAGAAGAACAGATCAAACAAATTGAAGAATTTAAAAAAGAAATTAACACATTACAAGCTGCTCCAAAAACAAAAGACCGCGATATTTTTCATTTCTTAAACCAATTGAATGAACAACAAATTATGTTCTTAATTAAAGAAGAAAGCGAAGAGCTAGCAGCCATTGTTTTAGCCCAATTGCCTCCGAAAAGAAGCATGAGCATTATCAGAGATTTTGACAGCACCAAACAATCTATTATTCTTCAAAAGATGAGTAATATCAACGATTTGTCTGTTGCCGTATATAAAGAAATTGCTTCCTATTTTTCATCAAAAGCAATGGCGATGAACGACATGAAGTATGTTAGCTTAGATGGTTTAAAAACCATTACTGGCCTACTAGATACTTTGCCAACTACCGAGCAGAAAAAATACATCGACGAATTGGCTGGTTACGATTTAGACTTAGCTAGAAAAATTAAAGAGCGCTTCATTACTTTTGAAGAAATTCAAGAACAAGATGATTTATTCTTACAACGCGCATTAGAAGAAATTGAATCTGTTGTGCTTGCTAAAGCGTTAATTAACGCCGACGAAACTACCGTAGAAAAATTAATCAATCTCCGCCCTAAACGTGAGCAATTATTAATCAAATCAGAAATAGATTATAATAAAGATTTGGCTTTAGAAGAAATTGAAAAAGCTAGAAAAATTATTCTTGATAAACTGAAAGGGAAACTTACCGCATGAAATTAATGAAACACATCATAGTGCTGCTTATTTTATTAAGTACTGAAGTTGCTTGGGCTCAGAAGTACGATACGCAGACCATCCTAACAGAATACGAAGAATTACTGCTTAATGTGGGTGCATCGGTGAACGACATTCCTTTTTCGGCTAGAAGAATTGCACTTTTTGAAGTGAGTTCAAAATCTGATAAACCAATTATCATTTCTCAAAAATTATTGCGCTTACAATTAGAAGATGTTTTAAAGAAAAAAGCTTTTAGTGTAATTTCTGTTCCGGAATTTGAGAAAAAAATGATTTTAAAAATTGACGGAAACGACTCGTTAATTAAAATTGACAACCAAAGTAACATCAGTACATTTAGACAAAACCCAGACGCGCTTGATGCCGTTTGTAAAAAATATGGCGTACAAAGTTTAGTAGACTGTAGTTTGTTTTTTGATAGCACCAATGGTTTTGTCATGAACATTCGTTTTGTGAATGCCATTAGCAGAGAAGTACTTTGGAACGAAACACTATATACACGTTTAAAAGAATCTACTTTCAAAGCACGCAAGCAATTGAACTTGGGTGTGGCTTTCAACGCCATCAATAATTACATAGAGAACAGTAAAATATACATTGTGAAGTCGATGTCTACTTCCAACTTTGTGGAGTTTGTTTACGATCAAAATACTTTACCAGACAAAAGCGCTTTCTTCGGATTGTATGCACGTTTGAACTATTATAATTTTGAATTCGCAACTACCAACGCTTCTGTTGGTACCATGTTAGGAACTGCGTTAATTCCTTCTGCAGGATTAAGAGGTTCTAAATATTTTGCGCAAAAACAAAAATCGCCTGAGTATTGGTTAGAATACCAATACAGTGGTGGTGTTTCTTTTTATAACAATGTATATGTGAATGCGGGAATGTCTTTAAATGTAAACCTGACCAAAAGTTTTGGTTTAGGTGCGCAAGCTACTTACGGTTTATACCCTGCAGTGTTCAAAAGAGAAACAGCTTCTGTTACTTTAAACAATTTGAATTACGCACTTTATTTATCTTATAAATTTTAATTAAAGATGAAGATGAGATTTTATACCAACGCCTTTTGTTTTCTAGTTGCGTTATTTTTAATGGGCGGCCTGGCTATGGCGCAAGTAAATCCTTTTCAAAAAGTAGATACTACCAAAGCGCGTTTAAAAATTAAATACAAAAACCAAAACTCAGCAGTCGATTTAGCTTTAGACGTTAACGAACAAGAGTTCTATTTGGAGTTTAATGGCAAAGATTTGCAAAGCAATTTAATGAACCCTGCAGATACAGTGGTTAAGAAAGATAAAAAGCCCGCAGATTCAAAAGCAGAAAAAGAACCTATTAAAAAAATAGACGCCAATAAAATGTTGCGTTTTTATCGTTTAGCACAAGATGCATACGCTAAAAAAACATACGACATTTCACTTTCTTATATAGATAGTTCCATGTTTTACGGACCATCGTCAGATGCCCTAGGATTAAAAGGTAGTGTATACTTTACAAAGGGTGAAGTTGAATTGGCTAAACGTGTATGGGAGCAAGCTAAAGTGCTTGACAAAGATTTTAAAGTGCCTGTTATTAATCAAAAGTATATTCGCAAATGAGGTTTTCTATCTTATCGTTTTTCTGGATAATTTTTTCTTTGAGTTTATTGATGACGGGGATCCTCGACATCATTGGTATTGTTCCACTGAAAGAACATTTTCCATATTTATTCATTAACAGATTTTTAGACTTACCCAGTTTTCTAATTGTAATGGGTGGATTGTTAACTAATGCATTTATTATTTACCCAAGTAAGCTCATGCGTGCTGCATTTGCTAAAATGGGTCAAACTTTTCACCAATCTATTAACACGCAAAAAGTTTTACAAAAAGACATTGAGTCTATTGTAACTTGGAGCAATGAATATAAAACCAATAGAATGGAATTTTTACGCACCATTCAAGATAAACAGAAACACGATTTTACCTCTTACCTGTTTTCTTTAATTAGTACCAATTATTCTATTGACGAAGTAAAAATTATTGGTGAAGCAAGTATTGACGAAAACTATTCCAACTCGCATAAGGTTTCGGAAGTATTGAAAAACATGGGTAACTCGGGGCCGGCGTTTGGTATGTTTGGTACGTTGTTCGGCTTAGTTTACATGCTATCAAGCTTAGACGACCCATCTAAAATTGGACCAGGTTTAGCAACAGGTTTATTAGTTACCTTATATGGTGTAACTTTTACGCATTTGTTTTTCTATCCGGTTTCTAAAAAGATTATGCTAAGTGCCGATTACAATAAAATTCGTGAAGAGTTATTATTAGAAGGCGTGCAACTGATTGCTGAAAATAAATCTCCTTTATTTATCAAAGATAAATTACAAACCTATTTAGATCGCTCTTATACTATTAAGCAATTAAAAGCTGAGAATAAAAAGTAAGCGATATGGGCAGAAAAAAAATTCATTTCGAAGAAGAAAATGAGAATTGGCTAATTACTTACGCCGATACCATTACCAATTTATTGGCTTTCTTCGTATTGATTGTATCTGTATCTACCATTGATCAAACCGCTTGGTCTGAAGTAAACAATTCTGTAAAAGAAAAGCTGAATCAGAAAGAAGTTAAATCTAGTTTGACACAAATTAAAGAAACCCTCGACTCTGTACTTGTAACAGAAAAAGCAGATAGTTTGGTTGACATTAAACTAGATGCCGACGGTATTAAGATGAATGTCTTGAGTAAAGGAATGTTTAATTCTGGCGAAGCAGAATTATTAGACGAAGGTAAAAGTGTAGTGGATAGAGTAGTGAGTGCGATTACCAGTTCTGATATTAAAAATTTCAAGATTGACGTGGAAGGACACACCGACGACGTGCCTATTTCAAACGACGATTACAATTCCAATTGGGAGCTCAGTACTTCCAGGGCTTCACATACCATTCAATACCTAATTGATAGAGGTGTTGATGCAGGCAGATTAAAAGCATCTGGCTATGCAGACACTAAACCAATTAAGCCTAATAAAGATGCGATTGGCAAACCAATCGATAAAAACAGGGCGTTCAACCGTAGGGTCGTGCTCAGAATTTATTACTAAAAATTAAAAATTGACTAAGAAGTATTTTCTATTTTTTGCCCTCTTTTTATTTTCCAAATTAGTATTTGCTCAAAAAGTAAATATTGAAAATAAAACACATACGTATTTTTCTTGCATTGAGGCATATCAAAATTTAATAAAAAAACATCCGAATATTCGCTTGCAAAATGTTGGAATGACCGACGCTGGTTATCCTTTACAATTAGTAAAGATCTCAACGCCTTCGAACGAGTTCGCGAACGAGGGAACAAAAGTTAAAATTTTAATAAACAATGGCATTCACCCCGGAGAGCCAGAAGGAATAGATGCTTCGGTCTATTTAGCTGCCGCGCTTTTAGGCGAAAAAAACGCTTTGTTTCCAAAAGGAATTGATGCAAGTATTTTAAACGACTGCGAAATTTATATTATTCCTGTTTACAATATTGATGGTGCATTAAATAGAAATTCGAATTCGCGTGCCAATCAAAATGGCCCAATCGAATATGGTTTTAGAGCAAACGCTAAAAATCTAGACTTGAATAGAGATTTTATAAAAATGGATTCAAGGAATGCATTCGCCTTTGTTGAAATATTTCAAAATATACAGCCACATATTTTTATTGACACCCATACCAGTAATGGCGCAGATTATCAACATGTGCTTACTTATATTGCTACACAAAAAGACAAGCTTTCAAAACCATTGTCTGATGTAATGTGTATGCAATTAATTCCAACCATGGAGAAAAGCTTGAATGAAAAGAATTGGAATCCAATTCCCTATGTAAATGCTTGGACAGATGCTCCAGCTGCAGGTTGGTCGGGCTTTTACGAGAGCCCTCGATATGCAAGTGGATATACAACACTTTTCAATTGCATTGGGTTTACGGTTGAAACGCACATGCTTAAACCTTTTGATCAAAGAGCTGCTGCTACTGCAGATTTTTTAAATGCTGCCATTAAAACTGCAGCGGTTTATAAAACGCAAATTATTTCTGCAAAAGAAAATGCAATTGCACTTGACATAGCGAAAAAATATTTTCCACTAAATTGGAAAGTAGACTCTACTAAAAATAGTTTTGTAAAATTTCGCGGTTATCAAGCAGGTAAAAAAATATCTGAGGTAAGCGGAAAAGATCGTTTGTATTACGATAGAAAAAAACCGTTTGTTGCAGATGTAAAATACCTAGACACTTACCAACCGACCGATTCGGTTTCGAAACCATTTGCCTATGTTATACCTTTTGCATGGAAGGAAGTAATAGATAGGTTGCGTGCAAACCACATTAAAGTGGAACAAATAGGCGAAAACTATCCGAACATTTCGGCTCAGTGTTATTATATCAAGCAGTACCAGACTAGCAATAAACCTTATGAAGGTCATTATTTGCATTACCAAACTAAAGTAAGTTTACAAAATCAAATCATGAACGTTAGTTCTAAAGATTATGTTGTTTATAGCAACCAACCAAGTGTTCGGTTCATTATGGAAACACTTGAACCGCAAGCCATCGACTCTTATTTTAATTGGAATTTTTTCGATGCCGTACTTGGGCAAAAAGAAGGCTACTCCGATTATGTGTTTGAAGATTTAGCGGCTTCACTTTTAAAAACTGATACTGCATTAATGCAATTGCTGCAAAATAAAATCAAAACAGATGCTGCGTTCGCAAATAATGGTGGTGCGCAACTAGAATTTGTATATCAACATTCTCCTTACTTTGAGAAAAGTTACATGCGCTATCCAATTTTTAGAATCGAAAATAAAACAGACATACCATGGAAGCATTAATTACACAAAGTCCTGTGGCATTAAGTATATTTGTATTTATACTTTTAACTTCAATTTATGCATTTTATGCAAATCAAATGTTGTTGCGTAAATTAATGTTACATCCATTTAGCATTCATCACCATCGCAAATATTACACTTTAATAACAAGCGGTTTTATTCATGCAGACTGGAATCATTTATTGTTTAACAGTTTTACTTTTTTCTTTTTTGCATTTGAATTAGAAAGAATTATTGGGCATTGGCAATTTGCGATAGTGTATTTTGGCGGATTGCTTTTGAGCGACATTACCACTATAGCGAAATACAAGAACAACACTGGATACTATAGCCTTGGGGCTTCTGGGGCAATTTCGGCAGTGTTATTTAGCTATATATTATTTTTACCGCTCACTAAAATATATTTATTCATTATTCCCATAGGGATACCTGCTTATATTTTTGCGGTATTGTATTTAAGTTATTGTTATGTTGCGGCAAAGAAAGCGCAAGATCACATTAACCACGATGCTCATTTTTGGGGAGCCTTAGCTGGAGTAGTAATAACTATTTTGTTAATGCCGAAAGTGATTCCGCATTTTATGCAACAGGTTTTAAGCTAATAAAATCATTACCTGATTTTTTTCTACTTTATCGCCAGCAATAATTTTTACTGCTTTAATGGTTGCGTCAGCTGGGGCTTTGATGCTGTTTTCCATTTTCATGGCTTCTAATACCAAAAGGTTGTCGCCTTTCTTTATTACATCGCCATCTTTTACCAACACCTTCAAAACCAAGCCTGGCATAGGTGCCTTGATGTCGTTGATTTTTTTAGCAGCACCCGCATCAATACCTAATGACTTTAATAAATCATCGTATTGATCTTTCATTACTAAATCGTATTTGTTTCCATTTACTTTGATGCATGCTGTTTTGGTTGCTGCATCTAAGCTGATTAATTCGGCATTATAAGATTTATTGCCAATCAGTATACTAAAAGTATTCGCATCTATTTTTTCAAATTGAATGCTTGCTTCGTTTCCAGTAATTTTTAAATCGTTTTTATTTCCGTTTAATTCGAAAGTAAATTGATTGTTTGCTGTAATATGAATCATATAAATGTTATTTAGTAAATGCGTATTGTATAATATTTGCGCCCATTTTAAAAGCCTTCTCGCGCGTTTCCTCTGAGTCTGAAGGGTAAGTGCCAAAGTCTTCCCAACCGTTGCCTAGGTCGCACTGGAAATCGTAAAAACAAACTAGCCTACCTTGGTAAATAATACCGAATCCTTGCGCTCTTTTACCATCATGCTCATGTATTTTTGGCAAGCCATTGGTAAAGTTAAACTTTTGATGATAAATTGGGTAATCAAAAGGTAATTCTACAAAACTTAATTCAGGAAAAACTTTTTTCATGGCAGCGCGTAAAAATGGATCCATGCCATAGTTGTCGCAAAAATGAATAAAGCCGCCTGCCATTAAATATTTTCTAATGTTACTCGCTTCTTGACTATTGAAACTAATATTACCATGTCCGGTTGCAAAAACATAGGGATAATTAAAAAGTGCTGCAGCACCTGGTTCTACAGTGCTTTCTTCAGTTTCAATATTGGTATTTAAATTTTTATTGCAATAAGCAATTAGGTTTGTTAATGCTGTTCTGCTCGAATACCAATCGCCACCACCATTGTATTTTAAACGCGCTATTTTTACCGTTGCGCTATTTTTATTATTTAATAAAAAGCTGCTGGTACTTAAAAAAAGTACAGCCAATATCAAAAGTAAAATGGTGCGGCCTTGTATGTTCATTTTTATAATTGATTCGCAATTACTGTTGCAACCATTGCAGCGGTTTCGGTTCTTAACCTTGCCTCACCTAAACTAACAAGCTCGAATTTTTTTTCCGTTGCAACTGCAACTTCTTTCGGTGAAAAATCTCCTTCGGGGCCAATCAAAATTAAATTGGCTGTTGGGTGTTGCTTTACCAAATTTGAAAATGCATGCTTTACACCTTCTCCGCAATAGGCTATGTGCTTTGAAACACCTTCAAATGGTTGGTTGATAAAGGCTTGAAATGGTGTTAGCGGATTGAGTTTTGGATGGTATGCTTTTAAACTCTGCTTCATCGCAGACTCAATGATTTTATTGAGTCTATCTATTTTCACGTCTTTTCTTTCAGAATGATCGCACAAAATTGGCGTTATTTCATCAATGCCAATTTCGGTTGCTTTCTCTAAAAACCATTCTAATCTTTCGATGTTTTTAGTGGGAGCAATGGCAACATGTAAATAATTATTTCGCTTTTCGTATTCGCGGGTTGCCTCTAAAACCTGCACGGTACAACGCTTTGGATGCGCTTCAATAATTTTAGTTTTAAAAAAACCACCTTGCCCGTCTACTAAATAAATTGCATCTCCTTCTGTTAATCTCAATACACGATTACAGTGTTTACTTTCTTCTTCGTTTAAAGTAAATATGTCTGCATTAATTGTGGGTGTATAAAATAAATGCATCTGAAGGTTTAATTTTCTGGGTCAATTGTTTTAGGCAATAAAGTCATTTTCACCGACTCTATATTGTTTTTTCTTTTCTGAATTATGCTAAAGTGGTAGCCTGCAAAGTCAATCTCCTCGCCTAATTCAGGTATTTTATCAAAAATAACATTCATCAAACCCGCTACCGAATCGTATTCGTCTTGCTCGGGTAATGGAATGGGGATAAATTCATTTACATCGCTTATAGCTGAATGTGCATCAACAATAAATTCATTTTCGTTAATGCTAATTACTTTTGGTTTTTCTTCGTCATGCTCATCTTGAATTTCACCAACTAATTCTTCGATGATATCTTCCATGGTTACCAATCCTGCAGTTCCACCAAACTCATCTAATACGATGGCAATGTGTGGATTTTTTTTCTTTCTCATTTCAGAAAGTAAATCGGCAATTTTTTTTGACTCAGGAATAAAATAAACAGGGCGAATCATATCTTTTAAAGAAACTGTTTGGTCTTTCAACTCTTTCATGAGCAAATCTTTGACATGAATAAAACCAATGATTTCGTCTATGTTGCCTTTGTATACAGGCATACGCGTATAACCTTCGTTGATAACTGCACTTACAAATTCTGCGTAAGGGCTGTCAATATTAATTGCTAAAATAGCGGTTCTTGGAACCATTATTTTTTTAACTGTTCGGTCGTTGAAATCAAAAACATTTTTTATGAGTTCATGTTCCGACGAATCTAATGCGCCACTTTCTTTCCCTTGATCTAATAATAATTGTAACTCTTCCGAAGAATGTACTTCATGACCATGAATTGCAGAAATACCGATTTTCTTTAAAATGAAATTTGCAAAGCCATTTAATACCCAAATAAATGGTCTAAATATATAATAGAAAATATTTAATGGAATAGCTAATGCAAAGGTAGTGCTAACCGGTCTTTGTATCGCGATTGATTTAGGAGCCAATTCGCCAAATACGATATGTAAAATGGTAATGGTTCCAAATGCAACAGGAAGTGCTATTTGATGGGCTAACTCTGGAGAAATTTGGATGCCAAAAAGCGAAAGTGCTGCTAAAATTATTTCAGTAACCACCGATTCACCAATCCAACCTAGACCTAAAGATGCCAAGGTAATGCCTAATTGTGTAGCAGATAAATAGCCATCTAAGTTTTGCAAAATATGCTTCGCAATTTTTGCGCTTTGGTTTCCTGTTTTAGCTTTTATTTCTACTTGAGAAAACCTGACTTTAACAATGGCGAATTCTGCTGCAACAAAAAAACCGTTGAGCACAACCAATAAAAGTGTAAGAAGAATGTCGAATAACATATAGGGTGGTTAAATCAAATCAATTTACTTTACTGATTCGTTTGTTTTGTTGGCTCTTTTTTGTTTAATATAAGTCCATACAACAGGAATCATACTGATTAAGATGATCAGGATTACAACGTATTCTAATTTCTTTTGAATGTCTGGAAATGCCCTGCCTAAGAAGTATCCAGCCAATATCATTGAAAAAACCCAAGCTACACATCCAATAATATTGTACCAAACAAATTTCTTAAAATCTAACGAAACAACACCCGCCATAATTGGTACAAAAGTTCTCACTATTGGGATAAACCTAGCCATAACAATTGCAGAGCCACCATGTTTTTCATAAAAATCGCGCGCATAAATGGCATGCTTCTTCTTGAAGAAAAAGGAATCGTCTCTACTAAAAATTACAGGGCCTGTTTTTTTGCCAAAATAATACCCGACAAAATTACCCAGTATGCCTGCCATTGAAACACTAATTAAAAGCGTAAAAATGTTTACGTCAAAAATTGGTGTGCCGCATAATAATCCGGAAACAAATAGTAACGAATCGCCTGGCAAGAAAAATCCAAAAAATAAACCCGTTTCAGCAAATACTACAAATAGCAGCAAAGACAAACCTCCATAATGGATAATGCTTTGCGGATGCAATAAAGTCTTTATAAATTCAATTACATTTTCCATAGTAGTATTTATTCCGAAAAATAAGGAATTTAAAATAAGGATGATAATATTGAAGGGAAAATGCCTAGAATAATAGTAGCCATGGTTGTTAAAAATAACACCAATGCCATATTACCTCTTGCTTCAATTGTGCTATTGTCTGTGCTTTCTTTCATGTACATAGCAATGATCACTTTGAAGTAGTACCATACACCAATCACTGCATTTACAATTGCTAATGCAACTAGCCAATAATAGTTTTGTGACATGGCTGTTGTAAACACATAAAACTTACCAAAAAATCCGGCTGTTAACGGGATACCCGCTAAAGAACACATTGCAATTGTTAATGCCAATGCCATGCCTGGGTTTCTTTTACCTAAACCATTAAATGCATCAAAACTATCCGATTGTGCAATTTCTTTTACTTTAATAAAAATAGCAAAAGCAGTAATCGACGCAATTGAATAAGCAGAAGCATATAAGAAAATAGCTTTACTTGAATTTGGACCAATTGCTAGAATAGCTAACAACATATATCCTGCATGTGAAATACTTGAATAAGCCAACATGCGCTTAAATGAATGTTGCATTAATGCAGATAGGTTACCGATGCTAATCGTTAACAATGCAATGATCCAAAGTGTAGGTGTTAAATAAGTTGCCAATGAAGCAAAGCATGTTATAAACAACCTAATGAATGCCGCAAAACTAGCCGTCTTCACAACGGTTGACATAAATAAAGTAATCAATGAAGGAGCGCCTTCGTATACGTCTGGTGCCCAAAAATGAAAGGGTGCAGCTGAAATTTTGAATAACATACCCACCAAAATAAATAATATACCTGCATAAAATAGTGGAGCGATCACTCCGTTACTCATGCCTACTGCAGTTGCAATCTGATCTAAATTAAAAGTTCCTGTGAAACCGTAAATTAATGCAATACCAAACATTAAGAATGCGGTAGCAAATGAACCCATTAAAAAATATTTCAATGCTGCTTCGTTAGAAGCTAAATCTTTTTTACGAATACCAGCTAATGCATACATGCTAATTGACATAATTTCAATGCCAATAAATAACATGGTTAAGTTTTGAAACGAAACCATACATAACACACCCACTAATGCAAATAAAATAAGTGCTAAATATTCTGCAACGTTGGTGCTAATTTTTTCAAAATATCCTTTTGATAAAAGGATAATTAAAATTGTAGTTACAATAGTTAAGCTTGAAAATACGATGGAGAAATTATCAAACAATACCATTTGATTGAAGTAATACAAATTAGTATTCCATGTAGAAATTTGTGTGGCTAAAGCCCCTAGAAGACCTATGCATGCTACAGGAACAAGCGCAGCAGTTTTATTGTAAACACCCAAAAATAGCAGCACAACTGCGAGTAAGGTTATAATTATTATACTAGTCATTTCTTAAATATTTTAAAATTAAATTAGTTAATGATTGCTAATTTTGAATTTACAATTGAAATTAAATTTTGAACCGACGCATCAGAAATACTTAAAATAGTATTTGGCATAATGCCCATTACAACTACTAAAAGTACTACGATGTATAAAATGGTTTTTTCGTTTCCGTGTATGTCTTTAAACGCACTCGTTAAATTATTTGCTTCGCCTAACATTACTCTTTGGTACATTCTTAACATATAAACTGCACCTAAAATAATGGTTAAACCAGCAAAGGCTGTTGCAATTGCGCTGTATTGATACAAGCCTGCTAACAATAAGAATTCGCCTACAAAGCCATTGGTTAAAGGCAATGCGATAGACCCCATCATAATTATAGTAAACACAATTGCTAATTTAGGTGCGCTATGTACAATACCGCCTAGAATATTAATTTCACGTGTGCCCGTTCTAGACTCAATGAGGTAAATAATATAAAACAAAGCAAATACATTCACACCATGGCTCAACATTTGAATCATGGCACCTTGTAAAGCTTGTGCGTTAAAAACAAATACGCCTGCGCCAATCAAACCCACATGGGCAATTGAAGAGTAAGCAATTAGTCTTTTTAAATCTTTTTGGTTGAATGCAATTAACGATGCGTAAACAATTCCGATTACCGAAAGTGTAATTGCTAACCACGACCATTCTTGAAATGCTTGTGGAACAACTGGTATCATCCATCTAATAATTCCATACACACCCATCTTTAACATGATACCTGAAAGTAGCATGGTTGCTGGTGTTGGCGCTTCAGTATAGGTATCTGGTTGCCAAGTATGAAAAGGAAAAATAGGCATCTTAATGGCAAAGGCTACAAAGAAAGCCCAGAACAAATAAGTTTGTGCTGTGCTATTTAATGCTGTTTGGTAAAACACATTTAGGTCGAAAGAATGTGCGCCTGGTGTTTGAAGATAGATGTAAATTAATGCAGCTAACATGAACAAACTTCCTAATATAGTGTACACAAAAAACTTAAGTGTTGCTTGAATTCTTTCAGCTCCACCCCAAATAGCTGCAATAAAGTAAACTGGAATTAATGCGGCTTCCCAACAAGTGTAAAATAAGAATGCATCTAATGAAACAAATACACCGATCAATCCTGCTTGCATGAACATCATCAATGCATAAAAAGATTTTTCTGCAGTATATGTTTTGTCAAAAGTAGACAGGATAATCAATGGGAATAGGCCTGTGGTAAGCATTACCATTAACATACTAATGCCATCTATGCCAATTTTAAAATGAATACCTAAGGAACTAACCCAGGTTGTATCTATTAAAAATTGTGTACTTGCGTCTTTTTGAAAATTAATTAATGCAAATAATGCAATGCCTAATTCTACAATAGAAAAAATTAATGCGGCGCGTTTTGCTTCTTTAGTATTTAATACTAACAAAGCCAATGATGCTAAAGCCGGAAATAATAAAAGTAGTAGCGTAATCATTTATCTAATATTAAATAAAAAAGTTTAACAACATGATGAATAAAATTCCAAGTACCATTGCGAAAATATAAAAACCAGTATATCCAGTTTGCAATGCCTTAACTCGTTTAGAACCTGCCAAAGCCAGTCTGCCCGCACCATTTACGATGCCATCAATTCCTGCTCTTTCAATTATCTGATGTAAATAAGCAGCCATTTTATTTACTGGGTTTGTGATTAATGCGAAATAAATTTCATCTAAATAAAATTTATGGTAAGAAATTTTTTGCATCGTGCTTAAGTTTTCTTCTTGCGTTGGCAACAAATAAACTTTTTTGCTGTAGCGAACAAATGCATAATATGCAACCAATGCAACAGCAATTAAAGATCCGATCATGATGCCGTATTCAACTGCATGAGATGGAGCCGCAACCATCATTTTTGCATCTGTTAAAACAAATACAGGTGCTAAAAACGATTTCAATAAATGGTGTTCTGAAAATACTTCTGGTAAACCTAAAAAGCCAGCAAACGTAGAACATACAGCCAATACCATTAATGGAATGGTCATGTTTTTTGGGCTTTCATGTAAATGTTTTGCTTGTTCTGTTGTTCCCCTAAACGAGCTGTAAAAAGTTAAGAACAACATCCTAAACATATAAAATGCAGTCAACACCGAAGTAATCGACATAATGGTAAATACGATTGGAGAATAATTAAAGGTTGCTGCTAAAATTTCATCTTTAGAAAAGAAACCTGCGAATGGTGGCAAACCTGAAATTGCTAACGTGCCAATTAAAATAGTTAAAAATGTGATCGGTAATTTTTTCTTTAAGCCACCCATGTTGCGCATGTCTTGTTCTCCAGACATAGCATGTATCACACTTCCAGCGCCTAAGAATAATAATGCTTTAAAGAAAGCGTGTGTCATTAAATGAAATACAGCACCTGTAAAAGAACCAACACCTAATGCCACAAACATATAACCCAACTGACTAACTGTTGAGTAAGCCAATACTTTTTTAATGTCTGTTTGTGTTAAAGCAATAATTGCAGCAACAATTGCGGTAAGCATTCCTACAATAGTGATGGTTTCCATTGCAACTGGTGCGAGCACATAAATAATGCTTGACCTAGCAATCATATAAATACCCGCTGTTACCATGGTGGCAGCATGTATCAACGCTGAAACCGGCGTAGGACCAGCCATTGCGTCTGGTAACCATGTGTATAAAGGCAATTGTGCACTTTTTCCCATGGCTCCAATAAATAATAATAATGCTATTGCAGTAATGGTTGCGTCTCCACTGGTAAATCCAGCAGCTTGCATCATTACAGATTTATAACTGATAGATCCGAATGTTGTATAAATTAAAAACAAACCTAATAAGAATCCAAGGTCGCCGATGCGATTCATGATGAATGCTTTTTTAGCGGCATTGTTATAAGAAGTATTTTTAAACCAAAAGCCAATTAATAAATAAGAACATAAACCAACGCCTTCCCATCCAATAAACATGATTGCGTAGTTAGATCCTAATACCAATAATAGCATGAAGAATACGAATAAGTTTAAATAGGCGAAATACCTTGCAAAGCCCTCGTCATGGTGCATGTAGCCAATTGAGTATACATGAATTAAAAATCCAACACCCGTTATAATCAATAACATTATCATTGACAAAGGATCTACTAAAAACGAAAACGGAATTTGTAATCCCGCCACATTGATCCAACTAAATAAATCGAAAGTGTTTACTTCTCCATTTGGAGTAGTAATGAATATTCCTAAACTGATAAGGAATGAACAAAAAATGGAAGCGCTACCAATGATTCCAACCCAAGCCTTTGGCATGCGTTTGTTTGCAATGCCATTTATTAAAAAGCCTAGCAATGGAAATAATGGAATTAACCCTATTAATTTTAACATAATATTAATTGCTGAATGAATCTATCCTTTTAATTTATTTAATATATTGATGTCTATAGACCTAGTGTTTCTGTATATCATTACGATGATAGCCAAGCCTACCGCTACTTCTGCGGCAGCAACAGCCATAATAAAGAATACAAATACTTGACCGCTTGCGTCACCTCTATAAGCAGAAAATGCTGCCAATAAAATATTTACTGCATTTAACATCAATTCTATTGACATGAAAATAACAATGGCATTTCTTCTAACTAAAACACCCATTACTCCAATTGTAAATAATAATGAAGCCAGTAAAATATAATGATTAATTGGTACGGCTTGAATTGTTTGTGTTACTGTTCCCATTAGTTTATATCTTTTTTAGCTAATAATACTGCGCCAACCATAGCCGATAGTAATAATACCGAAGCTATTTCGAATGGCAATAAAAATTCGTTGAATAAAACTTTACCAAGGTTTTTAACTAAGCCTATGTTCGGATTAACTAATTCGAAAGGCACATCGCCACCACCAGTTTTTACAATGGCACCAACCAGTGTAAGCATTAATAAACCTGCAGAAATTACCCCTGCAAATTTTAATAAGCTAGATTTTTGCGGCTCTGTATCTTGGTTTAAATTTAAAAACATGATAGAGAAAAGAATCAATACCATAATGGCACCCATATAAACAATGAAGTTTACGATGGCTAAAAATTGTGCATTTAAAATAAGGTATTGACAAGTGATTGCGAAAAAAGTCATCACCATATACAAAGCACTGTGTATAGGATTTTTTGCAAATACCACTAGTAATGCAAAAAATAATGTGATGAATGATAATAAGTAAAATAAGGAATGACTCATTGAATATTATTTGATTGAATGATTATTTAACAATTGGTTCCACTAGTTTATCTTTTCCGAAAATAAATTCATCTCTCTTATAACCAGCTTTAGCAATATCTCCGTCTAAGAAAATTGCTGCTTTCGGACAAGCCTCTTCGCAAAAACCACAGAAAATGCATCGCAACATGTTAATTTCATATACCGATGCGTATTTCTCTTCTCTGTATAAACTTTCTTCCCCTGGCTTGCGTTCTGCTGCAGTCATGGTAATGGCTTCCGCTGGGCAAGAAAGTGCACATAAACCACAAGCAGTACATCTTTCTGCTCCATTTTCATCTCTTTTCAAAGAATGTAAGCCCCTAAAGTTTTCCGAGAATTCTCTTTTTTGTTCTGGATAATAAATAGTGGCTTTCTTTTTGAAGAAATGTTTCATGGTAATACTCAAGCCATGAAGAATTGCTGGGAGATATATGCGCTCCCAAAAATTCATTTTCTTAGACTCTAAAACTTTTTTTCGATTCGTTAACGAATTCATATTTGTCAATGCTTTTGATTAAAAATATTATTTACCAAAAAATAAAATGCCAGCTCCTGTTAATGCGATGTTAATGATTGCCAATGGTATTAAAACTTTCCATCCTAGTTTCATTAATTGATCGTAACGGAAACGTGGTACTGTCCACCTTACCCAAATAAAGAAGAAAATGAACAATAATATTTTGGTGAAAAAGGCTGCAACACCTATTAACGCTGCAACATTTGGATTGCTGATTAAATGCATTCCTGGGTAGTTATAACCGCCGAAATACAACGAAGCCATAATTGCAGATGAAACAAACATGTTGATATACTCTGCGAATAAATAGAAACCTAATTTCATAGAAGAGTATTCCGTATGGTGCCCGCCTACTAATTCTGTTTCACATTCTGGTAAGTCAAATGGTGTTCTGTTTGTTTCTGCAAATGAACAGATCATAAAAATTAAAAACCCTAATGGTTGATAAAAAATATTCCAGTTCATTCCAGATTGTTGTTCTGAAATTTCTCTTAAGCTTAAAGTTCCAGTCATCATTAATAAAGCAATGATGGATAAACCCATAGCAATTTCGTACGAAATATTTTGCGATGCCGAACGAACAGCTGCCAATAAAGAAAATTTATTGTTAGACGCCCAACCGCCAATCATTACGCCATATACACCAAGTGATACTACACCGAAAACGTATAGAACACCTACGTTAATGTCTGCTACTTGTAATGAAATATTTCTACCGAATAAGAATAAATCTTGCCCCCAAGGAATTACTGCTGTAGTAATACAAGCGGTAAACATACTGAGTGAAGGACCTAATACAAATAAAAACGTTCCCGCGTGTGTAGGAATAATTTCTTCTTTCGTGAATAATTTTACCCCGTCGGCTAATGGTTGCAATAAGCCCCAAGGCCCAGCTCTGTTAGGCCCTACGCGATCCTGAAAAAATCCTGCAAATTTTCTTTCGGCAAGTGTAGTATACATAGCAATCACTAAACTAATTGCCAAGATTGCAGAAATAAGAATTAATTTTTCTATAATAAATGCGATATCCATTTCTTATTTAATTTTTTTATGAAACATTTTTTTGTTCGCTTCAATTAAAGCTGGATCTTTTTCGATTACTGGAAGCGGATGTGCCATTTCATAATGGTTTGATGAGATAACAGATGTTTCGTCGATTTTTCTAGGACCTTCAATTGTCCAATCAGATGTAGCCTTCTTATCAAAACGACAGGTATTACAAATGAATGACTCTACTTCACCATATTCATCCTTGCGAGCAGTTACACGCAATACATCATCACCTTTATACCACAACACCACTTTACCTGAACACTTCTCGTGCTCGCAGTCTCTGTGTGCATCAACAGGTTTGGTAAACCATACCCTGTTTTTAAATCTAAAAGTTTTATCAGTTAATGCACCTACTGGGCAAACATCAATTACGTTTCCTGAAAAATCGTTTTCAATTGCTGCGCTGATGTAAGTCGAAATTTCTGATTTATCTCCTCTGTTTAATACACCATGTACACGACCTTCTGTAATTTGGTCTGCCGTGTAAACACAACGGTAGCAAAGGATACAGCGGTTCATGTGTAATTGCACTTTATCTCCAATATCAACTCTTTCAAATGTTCTTCTTTCAAATTCATACCTAGAATTTGATGCGCCATGTTCGAAAGATAAATTTTGCAAATCACATTCGCCTGCTTGATCACATACTGGGCAATCAAGTGGGTGGTTGATCAACAACATTTCTACAACTCCTTTTCTAGCTTCAATTACTTCTGGAGAAGTGGTATTTTCTACAACCATTCCGTCCATTACTTGTGTTTGACAAGAAGCAACTAGTTTAGGCATTGGCCTAGGATCTTTCTCAGATCCTTGCGCAACTTTTACTAAACAAGTACGGCATTTACCGCCACTTCCTTTTAGCTTAGAATAATAACACATAGCCGGAGGCACAATGTCGCCGCCTATTTGACGTGCTGCATTTAAGATGGTGGTCCCCGGTTCTACTTCAACAGACTTTCCGTCGATGGTTACTTTTATTTTATCTGCCATTTTATTAAAATAATTATTTTACTGGCGCTTCGTGAGCAGCTAGCAATCCAAAATTTCTTGTTTGACTTATTTTTGCTTCGTTAATGTGCCATTCGAATTCTTCTCTGAAATGACGAATCGCACTCGCAACAGGCCATGCCGCTGCATCTCCTAATGGACATATCGTATTGCCTTCAATTTTTTTCGAAACTTCTACTAATAAATCGATGTCGCTTAATTTTCCATGTCCGTATTCGATGCGATGTAAAACTTTTTCCATCCATCCTGTTCCTTCTCTACATGGCGAACATTGTCCGCAAGATTCATGGTGATAGAAACGAGAAAAATTCCAAGTGTTACGAACAATACAACTGTCTTCATCATAAACAATGAAGCCGCCAGAACCAAGCATAGTGCCACTTACAAAGCCCCCATCAGATAGTGACTCGTAACTCATTAGCCTTGCTTCGTTGTTGGCTGTTTTTAAAATTAAATTGGCTGGTAAAATTGGAACTGATGATCCGCCGGCAACAACTGCCTTTAATCTTTTTCCGTTTTTAATACCGCCACAATATTTATCTGAATAAATAAATTCTTCAACTGGTAATCCCAATTCAATTTCATAAATACCAGGGTTGTTAATATGCCCACTGGCAGAAATTAATTTTGTTCCGGTACTTCTACCGATTCCAATTTTTGCATATTCATCACCACCCATATTTACAATTGGTGCAACTGCTGCAATGGTTTCTACGTTATTCACTACCGTTGGGCAGGCATATAAACCAGCTATTGCAGGGAATGGAGGTTTAACCCTAGGGTTTCCTCTTTTACCTTCCAATGATTCTAATAAGGCAGTTTCTTCTCCGCAGATATAAGCACCCGCACCCGGATGAACATATAAATCTAAATCGTATCCTGAACCTAAAATATTTTTACCTAAAAATCCATTGGCATACGCTTCTGCTATGGCTTTTTCTAAAATTCTTAATACGTAAAAATATTCTCCTCTGATATAGATGTAAGAAGTTTTTGCACCCAATGCATAACTCGAAGTAATCATTCCTTCGATTAAAGCATGTGGGATTTTTTCCATTAAATAACGGTCTTTGAAAGTGCCCGGTTCCGATTCGTCTGCATTGCAAACCAAGTAACGTGGTTTACCTTCTGGTTTTGCCAAAAAGCTCCATTTCATACCTGTTGGGAAACCCGCTCCACCTCTACCGCGCATGCCAGATTTTTTCACCTCTTCTACCACATCATCTGGAGACATTGTTTTCAATGCCTTTTCGACCGAACGGTATCCGCCCATCTTGCGATAAGTTTCAAAAGTGTTAATTCCTGGAACATCGATGTGTTCTAATAATATTTTGCGTGACATATTATTTTATTTCTTCTTTATCAATATAAATTCTGCGAAACCAAAAAAATCCCAAAATATACTTGGTAAAATTTTTCCGTATTTAATTAAATTATGAACTACCTTAATTGGCATCATCAAAATATTTGGATAATATCTTCT